>DASZJM010000315.1:0-1552 GCA_035948165.1 Candidatus Methylomirabilota bacterium | reverse complement strand
ACCGGCCTCACCCAGGCGGTGGGCGACGGCGGCTACCCGGTGCTGAACGTGGTGCGGAAGCTGGTGGACGGGCCGATCGTGTGGGCCCCCGCCATCAGCGGCGCGGTGGTGATGAGCCAGCGCGGCGGCGACTTCGAGCTGGCGGTGGGGCGAGACATGTCGATCGCCTACCAGAGCCACAACGACACGTCGGTGCGCCTCTACCTGGTCGAGACCGTGACCTTCCGCGTGCTCACGCCCGAGGCGGCGGTGGCGCTCGCCCACAAGGACACCAAGGGCTCCAAGAAGGGCTGATCGGGTCGCGCTCAGGCCGGCTTGCCCTGGGCGATGACGCCGGACTGCAAGAGCCGGGCGAGGTCCGCCTCGTCGAGCCCCGCCTCCCGCAGCACCTCGAGGGTGTGCTCGCCGATGCCGGGCGCCATGGTGGCCGGCACCTTCTCCTGGCGGCCGATGCTGAGGGGGCTGCTCACGGTGAGCGCGGCGCCGGCGCGCGGGTCGTCGATCGGCACGAGCGCGCCGCTCTCGCGCATCTGCGCGTCGTGGGCGATGTCGTCGAGCGTGCCGACCACCCCGAACGCGACGCCGCTCGCCTCCAGCACGCGCCGCCACTCCGCCCAGTCTCGCTCCGCGAAGACCGCGTCGAGGATCGCGATGAGGGCCCGCACGTTGCTCCGCCGGGCGGCGGGCGTCGCGAACCGGGGGTCGGCGAGGAGCTCGGATCGGCCGATCGCGGCGGTGAAGTCCTGCCAACGCCGCCCGTCCGGGGTGAGCGCGATGAGGAACCACCGGCCGTCGCGACAGCGGTAGAGATTGCCGAGCGCGTCCACCGCCTCCTCGCGGGGCGGGCGCACCACCGTGCGGGCGCCGCACAGGATGCCCTGGACCGCGATCGCGTTGAGCCAGAGCCCGTTGGCGAGGAGCGAGGTGGAGACCATCGCCCCGCGGCCGGTCCGCTCGCGCTGGTAGAGCGCGGCCATGATCGCGCCGAACAGCGACATCCCGGTCGGGTGGTCACCCATGCCGGGCAGCGAGCGTGAGGGCGGCGCTTCCGGCGATGGGCGCACCAGGTCCATCAGCCCGGTGCGCGCCCAGAGCGCGGTGCTGTCGAAGCCGGGGCGGCTCGCCTCGGGGCCGGTCTCGCCGTAGGCGGTGATCGAGGCGTAGACGAGCCGCGGGTTGAGCGGGGAGAGATCCTCCCACCGGACGCCGAGACGGGCGCGCCCGTCGAGGGGCACGTTGGTGACGAACACGTCGGCCTCCCGCACGAGGCGGTGCAGCACGCGACGGCCCTCCTCGGCGCGAAGGTCGAGGGCCACGCTGCGCTTGTTCCGGTTGTCGACGATCCACGGGAAGTTGTAGGGGCTGGGCGGGTAGCCCGCGTTGCGCTGCCGATAGGTGTCGCCCCCCGGTGGCTCGATCTTGATCACGTCCGCCCCGAAGTCGGCCATGACGGTGGCCGCCACCGGCCCCGCGATGAAGCTGGCCGCGTCGATCACGCGGATGCCGTCCAGAAGCCGCGCCCCCTCGAGCATCGCCTGATCCTAGCGGCCCC
>DASZJM010000314.1:0-9715 GCA_035948165.1 Candidatus Methylomirabilota bacterium | reverse complement strand
ACCGAGGCGATGCAGAAGGTCGGGGCCGCGGTGCGGCTGCCCGAGGGTTACCAGATGGTGTGGAGCGGGCGCTTCGAGGACCAGCAGCGGGCGCTGGGCCGCCTCGCGGTCATCGTGCCGCTGGTCTTCTTCATCATCTTCGTGCTCCTGTTCGGCGCGTTCAGCTCGGTGCGCGACGCGCTCATCATCATGCTGAACCTGCCGTTCGCCCTGATCGGCGGCACCCTCGCCCTCTACCTCTGGGGCACGAACTTCAACATCTCGGGCGCGGTGGGCTACATCGCGGTCTTCGGGGTGAGCGTCCTCAACGGGGTGGTCCTGGTGTCGTCTATTCGACAAGCGCGCGAGGAGGGGCGGCCCCTGGGCGAGGCCATCGCGCGTGGATGCGAGATCCGCTTCCGCCCCATCGTGGTGTCGGCGATCGTGGCGGTGATCGGCTTCCTGCCCGCCGCCCTGTCCCACGGCATCGGCGCCGAGATCCAGCGGCCCCTCGCGCGGGTGGTCATCGGCGGGCTGATCTCCTCCACGATCCTGACCCTGCTGGTGCTGCCCGCGGTCTACGCGCTCCTCGCGCGGTCGTCCGCCGGGGAGACGCCGGCGGGCGAGGAGGCCGAGGCCCAGGCCTAGACGCCGAGCAGGAGGCGGGCGAGGACGCGCGCGGTCAGCAGCGCGAACCCGAGCCCGCCCAGCGCCACCACCGCCTCCCGCCACCGCCGCGGCCGCAGCGGCTCTGGCAGCAGCGCGCGGTTGAGGCGGAGCGTGTGGAAGGACAGGACCGCGAAGTTGAGCGCGGCCACGTTGGCCCCCACCAGGATGAGGGTGAAGGGCGCGGCCTGTGTCATGGCGAGGCCGCCGGTCACCACGAAGAGGGCGAGGACCGGATAGAAGATCCACCCCGGGCTCCCGGCGCCGGGCCGGGCCCCCGCGGTCCACAGCATCTCGGTCACGTGGCGGGCGAAGCCCTCCGCGATCCCGACCTGGCTCGAGAAGAAGATCCAGAGCGCGGTGAGCAGGGCGGGGAGCCAGAGCACCGCCCCGTAGCGTCGCGCCAGCTCGCGCGAGAAGACCGCGCCCGCCCCGAGGCCGCTCACGTCGGTGTGGCGCGGCACCGCGTCGAGGGCCAGCACCACCGGCAGGGCCATGCCGATCAGGCACACCACCGTCCAGAGCGAGAAGAGATCGGCGCGAAGGTAGCGCCACCACTCGCGCCACTTCGCGAGGTTCGCCTCGCTCGGCGGGAAGATCGCGCCCTCGCGGGGCAGCAGGACCACCTGCGCTCCGACCGCGGTCGGCTGAACGCCCACCGTGCCGGCCATGCCGAAGCCCTTGTCGCGCAGCCAGTAGGTGAGCATGGCGTTGACGGTGCCGCCCGCCCCCGAGTAGGCCGCGAAGGCGGCGATGAGCAGCCAGTCGAGCGGGCGATCGAGCGGCGGGGCCAGGGGCCAGCCCGGCTCCCAGATCGCGCGGCCCGCGAAGCCCCCGCCGAGCGCGCTCCATACCGACCGCGGCAGGTAGAGACCGGCGAGGGTGGCGAGGAGCACGAGCATCCAGCCCATCATGATCCACTCCACGATCTCGAACGCGCGATGGAGGTGACGGCCCGCGAGCACGAGGGCCACCGCGCCGAGGAAGACCAGGTAGCCGAAGCCGAGCACGATCGCGCGGTCCTCCTCGCGCGGCATCCGCCCGAGCAGGAGCGCGGCGAGCGCCGAGCCGCCGGCCAGGGCCCAGCCGGCCCCGCCCACCTGGGCGAGATGGAGCAGCGAGTAGACGACGGCCCAGGTGCGCGGCCCGGGACGCTGGCGCATGAAGCCGGTGAACACCGGCTCGCCGGTGGCGAGGGTGTAGCGGGCCATCTCGGTGTTGAGCACGCCCTGGAAGAGGATCGAGAGGGTGCAGATCCAGAGCAGGCTCGGGCCGTACGCCGCCGCGATCGCGGGACCGAGCAGCCAGTCGCCCGCGCCGAGCGATAGGCCGAGCAGGATCGCGCCCGGCCCGATGACGCGGACCAGGTTGATCGGGTTGTACGCGGGCGCGTGCGGCAGGTCGCCCTGCCGCCACGCGGGCAGATCGCTCACGCGCGGGCGCGTCCCCGTCGCCAGGCCCAGAGCGTGAGCCAGGCGGCCGGCACCGAGAGCCACAGCCAGCCGGAGGGCGCGGCGGCCGCGACGTCGATCGCGAGCAGCACGGTGCCGCCGGCGGCGGCGACCCAGAGCAGGAGCCACGCGAGACGATCGGCGCTCGGGCGGATGCCGAGCGCGGCCACCGCGAGGGCGCCCGCCGCCGCCGCCGAGTCCAGCAGCACGTCGGCGACGCTGCCCTCGCGGGTCAGGGTGGTGGCCTGGTGCGCCTCGTCGAGCGTGGCGGTGAGGAGGGCGAGCAGGAAGGGCGCGCGCCAGGCCCCGGGGGCGAGGGCGCGGCGCCAGAGGAGGGCCAGCACCCCGTACTCGCCCACGTGGCCCGCCTTGCGCGCGAGCCAGTGGAGCGCGGCGATCTGCTCGGGCGCGGCCCAGGGCAGGAGCGCCCGGAGCCAGGGCTCGAGCAGGGGAGCGGTCCCGCTCGCGCCCCAGCGGTCGCTCGAGAACCACGCGATCAGCGCTGTCCACGCGAGCGGCGCCAGGAATCGTCGCGCCGTCATCACGCCTCTCAGGGTGTCACAGGGCCCCCAAAGTTGACAACTTGCGCTCACTAAACATAGGATGAGCCATGCAAATCCGGGAGCTCCTCGACGAGCTCTTGACGTCGCTCGAGACCGGGCCGCTGATCAGCGCGGTCCGCCACTTCGAGGCCAAGCCGCCGGTCTTCGCGCCCTTCCCGTCGTCGCTCGATCCGCGGATCGTCGAGGCCCTGAAGGGGCGCGGGGTGGAGCAGCTCTACTCGCACCAGGCCAAGGCCTTCGAGGCAGTCGCCAAGGGCGAGCACCTGGTGGTGGTGACCCCGACCGCGTCCGGCAAGACCCTCTGCTACAACCTGCCGGTGCTCCAGGCGCTCGTGCAGCAGCCGGAAGCCCGCGTGCTCTATCTCTTCCCCACCAAGGCGCTGGCCCAGGACCAGCTCGCGGAGCTGACCGAGCTGGCCAAGTCGCTGCCCGACATGCGGATGTTCACCTACGACGGCGACACGCCCCAAGATGCGCGGCGCTCGGTGCGGGCGCGGGCCAACCTGGTGCTCACCAACCCCGACATGCTGCACTCGGGGATCCTGCCGCACCACACCAAGTGGGTGAACCTGTTCCAGAACCTGAAGTACGTGGTGATCGACGAGCTGCACGCCTATCGCGGCGTCTTCGGCAGCCATCTCGCCAACGTGCTGCGCCGGCTCAAGCGGATCTGTCGCCACTACGGGGCGACGCCGCAGTTCATCATGGCCTCCGCCACCATCGCCAATCCGGGCGACCTGGCCCGGCGCCTGACCGGCGAGCCGGTGGTCGAGCTGAACGAGAGCGGCGCGCCCACCGGGGAGAAGACCTTCATGGTCTACAACCCGCCGGTGGTGAACCCGGAGCTCGGCATCCGCGCCCCGTACCTCGGCGAGGCCTCCAAGCTCGCGGCCCGCTTCCTCAAGCAGAAGGTCGCCACCATCGTGTTCTGCCAGAGCCGGCTCTCCACCGAGGTGGTGCTGGCCTCGATCAAGAAGATGGTGGAGGACAAGACCGGCGACTCCGGGATCGTGCGCGGCTACCGCGGCGGCTACCTCCCACTTCGCCGCCGCGAAGTGGAGCAGGGGCTGCGCTCGGGCGCCGTGCTGGGGGTGGTCTCCACGAGCGCGCTCGAGCTCGGCATCGACATCGGCCACCTCGACCTCGCGGTGCTGGCCGGCTACCCAGGCACCATCGCCTCGATGTGGCAGCAGGCGGGCCGGGCCGGGCGGCGCACCGGCGAGTCGGCCGCGGTGATGGTGGCCACCAGCTCGCCGATGGACCAGTACCTCGCCGCGCATCCCGACTACCTCTTCGGGGCGCCCCCCGAGCACGCGCGCGTCAACCCGGAGAACCCGTTCATCCTCATCAACCACGTCAAGTGCGCGGCCTTCGAGCTGCCGCTGGCCGCGGACGAGGTGTTCGGGGGCGACGTGTCGGCGCACCTGGCCGCGCTCGAGGAGGAGGGGGTGCTCCACCGGGCGGGCGCGCACTTCCACTGGAGCTCGGAGACCTACCCGGCCGATCACATCTCGCTCCGCACCGTCACCTCCGACAACTTCCTCGTCATCGACACCACCGCGCGCGATCAACACCAGGTGAAGCGGCGGCAGATCATCGCGGAGGTGGACTGGAAGAGCGCCTTCGCCATGATCTACCCGAAGGCGATCTACATGGTGGAGGGCGAGCCGTTCGAGGTGCAGGAGCTCCGCTACCGCGAGGACGAGGAGAAGGTCGCCTACGTCAAGAAGGTGATGGTCGACTACTTCACCGACGCGATCACCGCCAAGGGGGTGTGGATCCTCCAGCGTTTCGGCCGGCAGGAGACGCCGGGCCTGCTCGCCGAGCAGGGCGAGGTGCTGGTGGCCGAGAAGGTCGTTGGCTTCAAGAAGATCAAGATGGGCACGCTCGAGAACGTGGGCTCGGGCGAGGTCGAGCTGCCGCAGCAGGAGATGCAGACCACGAGCGCGTGGCTCACCCTCGATCCCGCCCTGCTCGCCCAGATCTCGCCGCGGCGCGACGACCTGGTCGACGGGCTGCGCGCGCTCTCCCACCTGCTGCACAGCCTGGCCCCCATCTTCCTGCTGTGCGACATCCGCGACGTGGGCTCCTGGCTCGGCGACGGCTCCCCGTCGCAGGCCGGCCAGGTGGTGACGCGCGAGACCATGCGCGCTCAGCTGCTGCAGGGCGAGACGTTCACCCCGACGATCTACCTCTACGACAACCAGCCCGGCGGCATCGGGCTGGCCGAGCGGATCTTCGAGGTGCTGCCGGACCTGCTCGCGCGCGGGCTCGAGACCCTGGAGGCCTGCGGCTGCCGGAGTGGCTGCCCCTCGTGCGTGGGGCCCGTGAACGAGGTCGGTCGCCAGGCCAAGCCGGTCGCGCTCGCGATCCTCAAGCGGCTCGTCCCTCGGCGCTGAGCTCCCGACGGTGGGGCGCGATCTCAGCGAGCTGACCCGCATCATCCGGCGCATCGAGGCGAAGAGCCGCCAGCGTCCGCCCGCGCCTCCCGCCCGCTCGCTCGAGGCGCTGCTGGAAGGCCAGGTAGAGGAGACCGAGCGGGGCAAGCTGCTCGTCGTCCGGCGCCGGTTCCCGGTCGATCACCTCCACGGCAGCCAGTCGCTGCTCGCCGCTCGCGACGCCACGCCCCAGGCGCTCGCGCTGCTGAGCCGGACCGGGGAGGCGCCCGCGGCGGGGCGCCGGCTCCTGTACCTCGACACCGAGACCACCGGGCTCGCGGGCGGCACCGGCACCTACGCGTTCCTGGTCGGGGTGGGGTTCTTCGACGGCGACGACTTCGAGGTGCGCCAGTTCTTCATGCGCGACCTCGACGAGGAGCCCGCGCTCCTCACCGCGCTCGAAGCCATGTTCCGGCAGTCGGACGGCTTCGTCACCTACAACGGAGCCGGCTTCGACCTGCCGCTGCTCGAGACGCGCTTCGTGCTCGGCCGCCGCCGATTCCCCGGCGAGGTGTTCCACCTCGACCTGCTGGGTCCCGCGCGCCGCCTGTGGAGCGCGCGCCTGGACGACTGCCGGCTGGGCACGGTGGAGCAGACCATCCTCCGCTTCATTCGAGACGAAGACCTACCGGGCGCCCTGATTCCCACCGTCTACTTCGAGTACCTGCGCCGCAAGCAGCCCCATGAGCTGCCCCGGATCTTCGAGCACAACCGCCACGACATCCTGTCCCTGGCCGCGCTCACCGGGTGGGTGGCCGACGCGGTGGGGCGCGCGCCGATGCCCGGGCTCGATCCGGAATCGCTCGCGGGCCTCGGGCGGCTCCTGGAGGCGCGCGACCCGGAGCGGAGCGTGGCCTGCTACCGCATGGCGCTCGACTCCGGGCTCGGCGCCCCCTCCCGCGAGCGGCTGCTCCTGCGCCTGGCCCAGGGCGAGAAGCGCCACGCGCGCTGGGATGAGGCGCGCGCGCTCTGGGAGGCGGCGGCCCTGGCCCCGCGGGACTTCGACCCGCGGCCGTGGGAGGAGATCGCCAAGGTGCACGAGCACCGCCGGCGCGATCTGCCCGCCGCGCGGCGGGTGGTGGAGGAGGCGCTCGAGCTGGCCCGGCGCCACCGCGCCTCCGAGCGCGTGCTGGCCGCCTTCGAGCACCGGCGGCAGCGGCTGGCCCGCCGGCTCGAGCGGAGCGTGGCCTTCAGCGACGCGCGGCAGCCAGCCTGACGCCGAGCGCGATCAGGACGGCGCCGCTCACCCCTTCGAGCCGCGCCCGCCAGAGCCGGCTCTCCACGAGGGGCCGGATGCGGCCCACCCCGAGCGAGAGCAGCGAGAGCCAGACCACCCCGATCCCGATGTGCAGCGCGGCCAGCAGCAGCGACCGCTCGAGCACCGGGTCGCCGGGCCCGATGAACTGGGGCAGGAACGCGAGGTAGAAGATCCCCACCTTCGGATTGAGCACGTTGGTGAGCAGCCCCTCCACGAACGAGCGCAGCCGTCGGGACGGGCGGAGCGCCGCCGCCCCGGGTCCGGAGGCGGCGGGAGCGCCATCGTCCACCCGCCACCAGCGGCGAACCGACTGCGCGCCGAGCATGATCAGGTAGGCCGCCCCGCAGAACCGGAGGATCGCGAAGGCCTCGGCCGAGCGCACCAGGATCAGCGAGACCCCGACCGCGGAGAGCACCGCGTGGACGACGCAGCCACCCGCGATGCCGGCGACGGTGAGCAGCGCCGCGACCCGCCCGCGCGTGAGCACGTTGCGCACGACCAGCAGGGTGTCGGCGCCCGGCGTGACGGCGAGCAGGGTGGCCACGACGACGAAGGCCCAGAAGCGGGAGTCGACGTCCACGGCTACCGGCGGGCGAGCACCTCGGGATTGACCGGCGTGGGCGGGGTCTTGCCCTCGAGCACGGCGAGGCAGTTTTCGACCGCGAGGTTGGCCATCTTCAGCCGCGTCTCGGAGGACGCGCTCGCGATGTGCGGGGCGAGCACCACGGTCGGCAGCCCGATCAGGCCCGGGTGCACCTTCGGCTCCTCCTCGAACACGTCGAGCCCGGCCCCCGCGATAGAGCCTTCCTGGAGGGCCTGGACGAGCGCCGCCTCGTCCACCACCGGGCCGCGGGCCGCGTTGATCAGGAACGCGGTCTTCTTCATGGTGCGCAGCGACTGGGCGTTGATCAGGTGGCGGGTCTCGGGGATCAGCGGGGTGTGGAGCGTGACGAAGTCGGACTCGCGGAGCAGGGTGGCGAGGTCGGCCCGCGTCGCGTGGAGCTCGCGCTCGGTCGCCGCGTCCGCGGCCACCGCGTCCTGGTAGAGCACCCGCATGCCGAAGCCCTGGGCCCGGCGCGCCACCGCGCGGCCGATCCGACCGAAGCCGACCACGCCGAGGGTCTTGCCGTGCACGTCGCCGCCCAGCAGCGTCATGTACTCCCACTGATTGAAGCGTCCCTCGCGCAGGTAGCGGTCGGCCTCGACCACGCGGCGGGCGGTGGCCATCAGGAGCGCCCACGCGAAGTCGGCGGTGGTGTCGGTCAGCACGTCGGGGGTGTTGGTGACCACGACCCCGCGCCGGGTGCAGGCGGCCACGTCGACGTTGTTGAAGCCCACCGCCACGTTGGAGACGACGCGAAGGTCGGGGCAGGCGTCGAGCAGCGCCTGGTCGATCACCTCGCTGATGACGCAGATCAGGCCCCGCTTGCCCGCCAGTCGCGCCAGCAACTCTGCCCGCGGCATCGCGCCGTCGACCGCGTAGGCGTCGATCTCGGCGCGGCTGCGCGCGAGGTCGACGGCCGGCTTGGGCAGGAGTCGGGAGATGAGGATCGCGGGCTTAGCGGGCTGGGACGGCATGGGTCATCCTTGATCCGCAAGTGTCCAGCGTTAAATATCTATTTAGATTTGACAAGCACCGGACCACCGACTATATTAGCACTCGCCTTGGTTGAGTGCTAACACCGCCAAGGGCGGCATTCGCCGCAAGGCCCAACATCTTACTATCTGGAGGCACGTTGACCATGAAGATTCGTCCGTTGCACGACCGAATTCTCGTCAAGCGGGAGGAGGAGAAGGAGGTCAAGAAGGGCGGCATCATCATCCCGGACACGGCGAAGGAAAAGCCCCAGGAGGGCAAGGTCATCGCGGTGGGGAACGGGAAGGTGAACGACGAGGGCAAGAAGGTTCCGCTCGACGTGAAGGCCGGCGACAAGATCCTCTTCGGCAAGTACTCCGGTTCCGAGGTCAAGCTGGACGACGAGGAGTATCTGATCCTGCGTGAAGAGGACGTGCTCGCCATCATTGAGTAGGCGGGAGTAGGCGGCCGCCACACTTCATCCGAAGGTACTAAACCCGGCGAAGGTACTAAACCCGGCCGGTCTCCCCATGCGGGCGAGCCCGGTCAATTCCATCGAGTGAGCCAGGAGGAGATCGAGAAATGCCGAAGCAGGTCATGTTCAGTGACGAGGGACGGGCGGCCCTGTTGCGCGGGGTCAACATCATGGCAGCGGCCGTCAAGGCGACCATGGGCCCGAAGGGCCGCAATGTGGTCATCGACAAGAAGTTCGGTAGCCCGACCATCACCAAGGACGGGGTGACGGTCGCGAAGGAGATCGAGCTCAAGGATAACTACGAGGACATGGGCGCGCAGATGGTCAAGGAAGTGGCGTCCAAGACCTCCGATATCGCGGGCGACGGGACCACCACCGCGACCGTGCTAGCGCAGGCCATCGTCCGCGATGGGATGAAGAACGTCACCGCCGGCGCCAACCCCATGGGGCTCAAGCGCGGGATCGACAAGGCGGTGGACGCGGTGGTCGAGGATCTGAAGCGGATGTCCAAGTCGACCAAGGACAAGAAGGAGATCGCGCAGGTCGCGACGATCGCCTCCAACAACGACAAGACCATCGGCAGCCTGATCGCCGAGGCGATGGAGAAGGTGGGCAAGGACGGGGTCATCACCGTCGAGGAGTCGAAGTCGGCCGACACGGTGCTGGACGTGGTCGAGGGCATGCAGTTCGACCGCGGCTACCTCTCGCCCTACTTCGTCACCGACGCGGAGCGCATGGAGGTCGTGCTCGAGGACGCCCTGGTCCTGATCCACGAGAAGAAGATCAGCGTCATGAAGGACATGCTGCCGCTGCTCGAGCAGGTGGCGCGCTCCGGCAAGCCGTTCCTGATCATCGCGGAGGATATTGAAGGCGAAGCCCTGGCTACTCTGGTGGTCAACAAGCTGCGGGGCACGCTGCACACCGCGGCGGTGAAGGCCCCCGGCTTTGGCGACCGCCGCAAGGCCATGCTGGAGGACATCGCGACCCTGACCGGCGGCAAGGCCATCACCGAGGATCTCGGCATCAAACTCGAGAACATCAAGCTGGAGGACCTGGGCAAGGCCAAGAAGATCGTGGTGGACAAGGACAACACCACGCTGGTCGAGGGCGCGGGCAAGACCGCGGCCATCGAGGGGCGCATCAAGCAGATCCGGGCCCAGATCGAGGAGACCACCTCGGACTACGACCGGGAGAAGCTGCAGGAGCGGCTGGCCAAGCTGGCCGGCGGCGTGGCGGTCATCAAGGTAGGCGCCGCGACCGAGACCGCGATGAAGGAGAAGAAGGCCCGCGTGGAGGACGCGCTCAACGC
>DASZJM010000313.1:0-5678 GCA_035948165.1 Candidatus Methylomirabilota bacterium | reverse complement strand
GGGATGGATCACCTGCCCGTGCCGGCCCGCGTCGTTGACGATGGTGGCCGGATCGTAGAAGCCCATCGGCTGGTTGTTGAGCAGGGCGGCGTAGAACGCGGCGGGATGGTGCGCCTTGAGGTACGCGCTCGCGTAGGCGAGCAGCGCGAAGCTGGCCGCGTGGGAGTTGTGCACGATCAGGCCGTCGGCGACGAAGTTGTGATCGTCCTCCACCGCGAGGTCGTAGGTCGGGCTCATGCCCTCCGGATCCACGCTCAGCACGCAATCCCAGCCGACGCACGAGGCATCCGGCTCCGCGGTCGCCACGTGATCGTCGAACTGGAGGCTGCCCAGGGGCCGCCAGCCTGTCTCGGTGAGCACCAGGTGCTCCGGGGTCGCCACCACCTCCCGGCCCAGGAAGGTGCGGAGCCGGTACACCATGCGCGATCCGCTCGCGGTCGCGGCGAGGACGCGGCGCGATCGGATCTTGAGATCTGCATCGCAGGCCAGGGTGTGGGGCAGGGCCGCGCGGCCCTCCACCACGTCCTCGATGCGGACCGAGCGCCCGGTCTCCGCGTCGATCACCCGGGTGTCGCCCGCCACGCACTCCGGGAAGCCGTAGAGCGCGAACGCGGTGATCGAGTGGATGATCGCCTCCGCCGCCTCGCCGGAGATGCCCTGCCGGGCCATGCCCGCGCGGAGCTTCACCTCCACCTCCTTCATGGCGCGCTCCGAGCGCTTGAAGCCGAAGGCGCGGCGCAGCTCCTCGGCCTCGCCCCCGGTGAAGCCGGCGGTGGCCATCGCCATGCGCAGGAGCTGCTCCTGGAAGAGCGGCACGCCGAGGGTGCGGCGCAGGATCGGCTCGAGATCGGGATGGGGCACCGTGATCTCCTCGCGCCCCGCGCGGCGGCGCAGGTAGGGATGGACCATGTCCCCCACGATGGGGCCGGGGCGGATGATGGCCACCTGCACCACCAGGTCGTAGAAGCACGTGGGCCGCAGGCGCGGCAGCGTGGCCATCTGGGCGCGGCTCTCCACCTGGAAGACCCCGATGGTGTCCGCCTCCTGGAGCATGCGGTAGACGGTGGGGTCCTGGGGCAGATGGGCGAGGTCGACCGCGCCGCCTCGGACCCGGATCATCTCGAGCGCGTCCTGGAGCAGCGACATCATCCCGAGCCCGAGCAGGTCCACCTTCACGATGCCGAGCGCGGCGCAGTCGTCCTTGTCCCACTGCACCACGCTGCGCCCGGGCATGGTGGCGGGCTCGAGCGGGACGACGCCGTCGAGCCGGCCCTGAGCGATCACCATGCCCCCCGAGTGCTGCCCGAGGTGCCGCGGCAGGTCCTGGATCGCGCTCCAGAGCCGGGCGAAGTGCTGGATCCGCGGCGCGGCCGGATCACAGCCGGCCTCGCCGAGATGCGCGAGCAGGCTGTCGCCCGGCTCGTTGTACTCCCAGTTGCTCACCAGCTGGGAGAGGCGCTCGATCACGTCGGGGGGCAGGCCCAGCACCTTGCCGATCTCGCGGGCCGCGCTGCGCCCCCGGTAGGTGATCACGTTGGCGGTCATGGCCGCGCCCAGCCGCCCGTAGCGCTCGTAGACGTACTGGATCACCTGCTCGCGGCGGTCCCCGCTCGGCAAGTCGAGGTCGATGTCCGGCCACTCCCCGCGCTCCTCCGAGAGGAAGCGCTCGAAGAGTAGCTCCATGCCCACCGGGTCCACCGCGGTGAGGCCGAGTGCGTAGCACACCGCGCTGTTGGCGGCCGAGCCGCGCCCCTGCACCAGCACCCGGTGCGCCCCGCAGTACTGCACCAGGTCCCAGACGATGAGGAAGTAGCCGGCCAGGTCGAGCCGGCCGATGAGGGCCAGCTCGTGCTCGATCTGCCGCCGCGCCTTCTCCGCGAGGGGCCCTCCTCCGTAGCGGGTGCGCGCCCCCGCGTGGGCGAGCTCGCGCAGGAAGCCGATGGGCGTCTCCCCGCGCGGCAGCGGATACTCCGGGAAGCGGTAGCCCAGGTCCTTGAGGGTGAAGCCGAGCCGCAGCGCGAGCTCGCCGGTGTTGGCCACCGCCTCCGGGCAGTCGGCGAAGAGCCGCTCCATCGTCGCCCCGCTCTTCATGAAGTGCTCGCTGTTGCGGGCGAGCCGCCGCCCCGCCGTCTCGAGGGTGACGTGCTCGCGGATGCACGTGAGCGCGTCGAGCAGCGGCCGGTCCCGCCGCGCGATCAGCCGCGGCTCGTTGGTGGCGAGCGGCTGCAGGCGCAGGCGCCCCGCCTCGGCGCGCAGCCACTCGTTGCGCGCTTCCTCCGGACGGCTCAGGTGCCGCTGCAGCTCCACGAAGACGTTGAAGCGACCGTAGATCGAGACGAGCCGCTCGAGCCGGCGCCGGCTCGCGGGTGCGCCCTCGCGCTCGAGCCCGACGGCCAGCGGTCCCCGGCCGCCGCCGGTGAGGCAGACGAGCCCGCCCGCGAACTCGGAGAGCTCGTCGAGCGTGGCCGCGCCCTCGCCCTTCGGGGCCCGCATCTTGATCCGGGTGAGCAGGCGGCAGAGGTTCTGGTAGCCCTCGCGGTCCTCCACCAGCAGCGGCAGCCGGCTGCCGTCGGCCAGCGTGACCTCCGCGCCCACCCGCGCGGTGATGCCGAGCCGGGTGCAGGCGCGATAGAGCCGGGGCGCGCCGTACACGCCGTCGGCGTCCAGGAGCGCGATGCTCGACTGGCCGAGCGCGGCGGCCCGCTCGGCCAGCGCTTCCGGCAGGGGGGCCGCCTCCAGAAAGCTGAAGGCGCTCCGGGCGTGCAGCTCGACGAACATGGATCAGGCCGGGAACGAGCGCGGGGTGAAGCGGCGGAAGTCGATCTGCGCCATCAGCTCGGCGAAGCCGCCGGTCAGCACGTGAGTCGGCCGGATGTCCGCCTCGCGGAGCCCCTCCGAGCGGGCCATCATCGCGGGCGACCAGTGGGTGACCCGGCGCAGCAGGGCATAGCCCGGCCGGCCGCGGACGTCGCCGTAGCGGGCGAAGACGTCCACCACCGAGGCGGCCTGCGCCATCGCCACGTCCTTCACCAGGCTGTCGCCGACGTAGATCGCCTCGGCGGGCTCGGCCCCGACATCTCCGAGGATCCCGAGCAGGACAGAGGCGTCGGGCTTCCACGCCCCCTCGCGGGTGTGGCGGTGGATCGTCTGGCGGAGGCGGTAGTGCTCGGGCGGGTAGCGCCGGATCTCCGACGCGGTCCTCCCCTCGGGCAGCGCGTGGTCGGGGAGGGAGTAGAGATAGTCGAGCGCGCCGTCGAGGCCGAGGGCCCGCACGCGGTAGTCGGCGTAGTAGGCGCGGGACTCGGTGTACGCGACGACCAGCGTTCCCGCGGCCCGGATCGCCCGCAGCGTGTCGAGCACGCCGGGATAGAGCGCGAGGGTCCGGCGCCGCATCGTGCGGTAGGCCTCGATGGCGGAGGCGTAGCGGGCGGGCAGCTCCTCCGGCGGGTGACGGGCGCGGAGTGACGGCAGCTCCTGGATCGCGAAGGCGTACTCGGTGGTGCCGTGGCGCTGGTGGATGGCGAAGAGCTCGTCCTCGAGCTGCTCGCGCGGCACCCCGCTGTCCGCGACGAGCCGATCGAGCATCGCCCCGAACGCGGCGGACCACATCTCGAGCCAGTCGAAGAGGGTGTTGTCCATGTCCGTGACGAGGACGGTCGCGGCGCGACGACCGGGCCCGGCGGCCATCAGTCCCCGGCGGCCATCAGTCGTAGATCCCGGCGATGTGCCAGGCCGAGCCGTCGTGGGCGAGGCGGCAGAGGGTGCCGTCGGCCAGCTCCACGTCCCACTCGTCCTGGAGCCACGGCTGCTGAGTCCACCATTCGCCGGAGGAGCGCCACGGCCCCACGCCGGCGACGATGCGTCCGGCGAGACGGCTCGAGCGCATCGCCACCGGGCGCCCGGACGCGAGGGTGACCGCGGCGGGAGCTGGTGGGCGGAGGCGGCGGAGGGCGAGGACCGGGGCGTTGCCGGAGCCCCTCGCCTCTGAGCCCCTCACCTCTGAGCCCCTCACCCGGCCCTCTCCCCTCCGGGGAGAGGGAGAGGCATAGGCGCCCAGGCCCACGGCGTCGGGGCGATGGCTGTCGAGCAGCGCCGGGGCGCCTATGCGGTCCGAGCCCACCAGCGCGACCAGGCGGTTCATGGTGGCCGCGAGGAACCGTGGGCTCGGACGTGACGGATCGGTGAGCGACTCCTGGGCCGGCGCGGCGCGCGTGGGGCGGGCGCGCAGGGTGAGCCCTTCGACGATGCCGCGCGGAGGCCGCGCCTCGAGCGCGAGCCGCAGCAGGCCCGTCACCGCGGTGGCCTCGGTCAGCGGCACCGCGGGGATGAGCGCGCCCTCGTGAGCGCGACCGCCCGCGAGCCGGCAGATCCACTCGAACCCGTCGGCGGCGAGGCCGCGCGCGCCGAGGCGTCCGCAGAGGCGGGCGGCCAGCTCGCCGAGACGCTCCACCACCGGCTCGAGCGTCTCGAGACCCCACTCGCAGTCCACCGACTCCTCGAAGGCCGGCTCCGGCCGCCAGGACGCCAGCGGACGGGGGTCCTCGCCGCGGGCGAGCCGCTGGGCCTGGACTCCCTCGGCGCCCGCGCGCTCGAACAGCCCCGCGGTGGGCAGCGCGGCCAGCTCGCCGAGGGTGCGCAGCCCCCAGCGCGAGAGCCGGGTCGCCAGCGCCTCGGAGAGCGTCAGCAGCGCGAGCGGCGCGGTGGCCAGCGCGGCCGCGTCGCCTCCCGGCTCGACGACCGTGGCGCCCGATCCGAAGCGGGCCGCGGCCAGCGCCCCGATGCGGCTCGCCGCGATACCGACGCGCGCCGTGAGCCCGGCCGCGGTGGCGGCCTCCCGGAGCCGGTCGGCCAGCGTCGCGTCGTCGCCGAACAGGCTCCGGAGCCCGGCGGCGTCGAGATAGACACAGCCGCCGCCGGCGTCCTCGACGCGGGGGGAGTGGGCGAGCGCCACCTGGAGGAGCGTGGTATGAGCGGCTGGCTCGTTCGTCATGAGGAGGCAGGCGATACGCATCATTGGCTCAGCGTCCAGTCGAGGGTCCAGCTCCCCTCACCCTGCCCTCTCTCCAGAGGGGAGAGGGGGTGGAGGCGAGAGCGGGAGATGGAGATCTCGGAGCGGAGCCCGGCCAGCCGGGTGAGCGGGCGCAGCCCCATCCACCGAGGAGCCAGGCGACGCGTGGCCAGTACGAGCGACGCGGGGGTGCCCTCGCGGTGCCGCTCGCTGCGCACGATCAGGGTGGTCGGAGTGTCTTCGACCGCACGCTGGAGCCGGATGTACGCCGAGGCGGGAACCGGTCCCAGCTCGTCCAGGTCCAGCACCACCAGGGCGAAGCCCGGACAGTGGGCGAGCAGATCGGCGGCACTCAGCGCCACCCGTAGGCGCCCGCCGCAGCGCACCCAGAGCAGTGCGGAGAGGTCCGCCCCCGCGGCGGCGGTGGATGCGGGGTCCAGCGCGTCCATGCCGTCGACGAACGCCACCTGCCCGCCGCCATCACCTCTGCCCGACGTCGTGATCCGAGCAATGAGGGCCAGGAGCAGGCTGCTGGCTCCGGAGGACCGGGGACCGACGATCTCGCTGAGCCGGCCCGGGGGAAACATGCCGAGCAGGCTGTCGATCCCTTCGCGCTCCCACCCTGGCGGAGGCGAGGACTCGATCGGGACGCCCATCGCATCGATTACAC
>DASZJM010000312.1:0-4324 GCA_035948165.1 Candidatus Methylomirabilota bacterium | reverse complement strand
TCCACGCCGCTGATCTGGGCCAGGTACGGCGTGTAGTCCGGGGTGGTCAGCGGCGGCCAGAGCTTCTTCACCACCCGGCCGCCCGCGTCCTCGAAGACGCGCTGGAAGCCGGCCATCTGCTCGTGGCCGAACGCGAAGTCGTCGGCGATGGTGATGACGGTCTTGAACTTCAGCTCCTTGGCCGCGTAGTCGGCGAGCGGATGCATGTTCTGCGAGGAGGTGGCGGAGGCGCGGATGAAGTAGGGGTTGGGCCGGCGCTGCGTCATGTCCTCGGCGGCGGCCAGGCTCAGCACCGGCACCTTCGCCTGGGCGGTGTAGTCCGTGATGGCGAGCAGCTCGAAGGCGGCCAGCGGCCCGAAGATCATGTCCACGTGCTCGCGCTCCACCAGCTCCTGCGTCTTGGTCTTGGTGCCGGCCGGGTTCCCGCCGGTGTCGGCCACCACCAGCTCGACCTTCCGGCCCGCGAGCGTGTAGTTGCGATCCTTGAAGAAGCGCGTCGTCCCCTGCTCCATCTGGATGCCGCCCGCCGCGAGGGGGCCGGTCTTCACGGTGAGGAGACCGATGCGCACCGGCTTGCTCTGGGCGCGGGCCCGGGTGGGCCGCGAGACGGCGCCGGCGGCGAGGACGGTACTACCGGCCAGGAAGGAACGGCGGCTGAGTGTCAGCGGCATTGCTGTCTCCTGTCGGAACGTGAGCTAGGGCTGGCGGGTCACCTCGACGGTCGCGCTCTCCTCGGTCATCCGCCCGCCCACCGGGACGTGACGGAGCTGGTTCCAGATGCGATCGACCTCGGCGAGGACGGTCTCGTCCGGCTGCTCGATGTCGATGGGGGTCGCGGTCGGCACCCAGCACGGCCGGCCGGTGACCCAGAACACCTCGGTGCGATTGCCCTCGGGGTCGAAGAAGTAGCAGCCGATCGCGCTGGCGTGGTTGACGACGCCCTCGATGCGGTAGCCCTCCGCGACCAGGCGCCGATGCATCGCGCGCAGGTCGTCGAGGCTCCCGACCCGCATCGAGATCTGATTGATCAGGTGCGGATCCGCCGGGTCTGGGCGGCCGCCCATGAGCGCGATCTCGTGGTCCACCGACTCCGGGTCGGCGCTCAGGAAGACCACCCCCGCGCGCCGGTTCTGCTTGGTCACGCGCATGCCCATGACGTCCCGGTAGAACGCGACCATCCGGTCGAGGTCGCGCACGTAGATCCCGACGTGGCCCAGCCCCAGCACGCGCGCCATTGGTCCCCTCCCTGCCTTCATCCGGTCCGCAGCTCGGACGCCCGGAAGGATACTCCTATCGACGGCGGCCCACCCGCCCCGCCTTCGCCGCGGCGGGGGCCTTGATCTTGAGCAGCCGCGCCGCGTTGCCGCCCAGGATCTTCGCCTTGTCGGCCGGCTTGAGGAACGAGGAGCCGCCCACGAAGCCCCGCGGATCGTACATCCCCATGTCGTAGGGATAGTCGGTGCCGGCCAGCACGTGGTCGGCCCCCCACAGCCTGACGAGATGCTCGAGCTGGGTCCGGTCGAAGACGATCGTGTCGAAGTACACCCGGGCCAGCGACCGGCGCGGGGAGTTCTTCAGCACGGTGCGGGCGTCGGCCCGCGCGCCCCACACGTGATCCATCCGCGCCGGGTAGTGGGCCACGTAGCCGCCGCCGTGCGCGGAGACCAGCTTCAGCTTCGGGAACCGCTCCAGGACCCCGTCGAAGACGAGGTGGCCCAGCGCCACCGTGGTGTCGAGCGGGTTACCGATGACGTTGGTGAAATAGTGATCGGCCAGGCGGTCACCCTGGGTGAAGCCGTTCGGATGCATGAAGAGGACGACGTCGAGCTCCTGGGCCTTCCGCCAGAACTGGTCGCGGCCCCGCGAGACTTCCGCGCCGACCACGTTGGTACCGATCTCGGCACCCCGGAACCCGAGCTGCGTGACGCAGTAGGCGAGCTCCTCGGCCGCGAGGTCCGGCGCCTGCAGCGGCACGTGACCGAGCGCGACGAACCGGTCGGGATGCGCCTTCACGATCGACGCCAGGTGCTCGTTCACCGAGCGGCTCACCCGGCGGGCGAGGTCGGGCTCGAGCCAGTACAGGAAATGGAAGGGCGACGGCGAGATGGCCTGGACGTCCACGCCCATCTTGTCCATGTCGCGCAGCCGCTGCTCCACCGACGTGAGACACGTCCAGACGTTCTCCATCTGCTTGCGGTTGGTGGCGCGGGAGAGCTCGTTCGAGAAGCGCGCGGAGGGCTCCCGATCCGGCGTCAGCAGGTGCTTGACCATCTCGTCCGCGGCGGGATGGTGCACGTGGCAATGGATGTCGACGCAGAACGGGCGGCGGCCGCGGGCGCCGGACCGCGCGCCCCCGCCCCGGGCCGAATTGGATGGGCAGGTGAAGAGCATGCGCGCGAGTCTAGGCGCACGCGGACTCCCTGTCAAAGGCCTCGTGACGCGGCCGCCCGCCCACCCTTGACACCTCCTGGCCCCCCGGGTAACGTCGGCCCTCTCGGTCGCTCCGCCCCTCGCGGTCAAACAGGAGGCACCATGTCCCGCATCGGCTCGCTGTTCGCGATGGCGCTCGGCACGCTCCTCTCGCTCACCACGGTCGCCTCGGCTCAGAAGCCGGGCGGCACCTACGAGGTGGCCTACGACCTGAGCCCGTTCACCCTGGACGCGATGGCGGACACCATCAGCGCCAAGTCGCACATCGTCGACAACGTGCAGGAGGGGCTCTTCGCTCCGGACGCGGCGCTGGTGCCGAAGCCGATGCTGGTCGACAAGTGGACGGTGAGCCCGGACGGGCTCACGTGGACCTTCGTGCTCCGCAAGGGCGTGCCCTTCCACAACGGCGAGATCCTCAAGGCCGACGACGTGGTGGCCTCGCTCAAGCGCTGGCTCGTCCGCGACGGGACGTGGGCGCCCCACATCAAGGCGCGCCTCGACTCGATCGACCGCGTCGACGACCTCACGGTGCGCATGAAGCTCACCAAGCCGTTCGGGGCCATGCTCGAGGCCCTCTCCATGGTCGAGGGCGTCCAGCCGGTCATCTTCCCCAAGTCGGTGCTCGACCGCTACCCGGGCGACAAGGACCGCGTGAAGGAAGAGGATGTCATCGGCACCGGGCCCTACAAGCTCGTGAGCTGGGAGCGCGACCGGCGCATCGTGCTTGCGCGCTTCGACCGCTACGCGGCGCGCAAGGAGCCGCTCAGCGGCTTCTCCGGGAACAAGACCGCCTACTTCGAGCGCGTGCACCACAACTTCGTGCCGGAGGCGGCCGGCCGGGTGGCCGGCGCGCTGACCGGGCGCTACGACCTCGCGATCAACCTGCCGCTCGACCAGATGGCCCAGATCAAGGGCAACCCCGCGGTGGTGGCCCAGGTGAACCCCTACGGCGGGCGGACCGAGCTCACGTTCAACTCCACGATCGCGCCCTTCGACAAGAAGGCGATGCGCCAGGCGGTGGCGAACGTGCTCGAGCCCGAGGAGATGCTGGCCGCCATCGCGCCCAAGGGGCTCTACACCGTCAACTCGAGCCCGTTCTTCCCGAACCAGTCCACCTGGGTCAGCAAGATCGGCTTCGAGACCTACAGCAAGCGCGACCTGAAAAAGGCCCGCGAGCTGATCACCGGCGCCGGCTTCACCCCGCCGGTCGCGATCACGGTGATCTCGGTGCCGGTGAGCCTTCCCGGCGGGCGCCAGATCCAGGTCGCGGTGCAGCAGCTCGACGAGAGCAAGCTCTTCAAGGTGGATCTCCAGATCATGGACTGGACGGTGATGGTGCAGAAGCGGTGGGAGAAGAAGCACAACGCGATGTACAACGCCTTCAACGTCTGGTACCAGAACGACCTGGTCGCCCCCACGTGGAACAACCCGCAGCATCCGGCCTCGGGCTTCCTGGTGAGCCCGGCGCGCGACGAGCTGCTCGAGCGGCGGCTGCAGACCACGAGCGCGGCCGAGATCGCCCGCATCCGCGACGACTTCCACCGCTGGTTCTGGGACGAGGTGCCGCTTTTCCCCTTCGGCAACTTCGCCACCCTGGACACGGTGGGGCCCCACGTGAAGGGCTCGCAGCACATCGGCGGCCCGATCTACTTCGGAGTCTGGTTCGACGGCAAGAAGTGAGGAGCTACCTCGCCCGGCGCCTGGCCAGCGCGATCCCGGTCGTCTTCGTGGTGGCGATCGTGGGGTTCGTGCTCTTCCGCCTGACCCCGGGTGACCCCGCCGCGCTGCTGGCGGGCGACAACGCGAGCCGCGAGCAGATCGAGCGCACGCGCCAGTACCTCGGGCTCGACCAGCCGCTCCACGTGCAGTTCGTCCGCTACCTCGGCCGGCTCGC
>DASZJM010000311.1:0-8343 GCA_035948165.1 Candidatus Methylomirabilota bacterium | reverse complement strand
CCGCCCAACCCGCGCCTGGCGCCCGGCACCACGCTCAAGATCCCCGAGATCCCCGGCGTGCCGTTCGTGCATCCGGAGGCGCGCAAGCCGCCGCCCGTGGTGGCCGCGGTGCCCACCCCCGACGTGCCGCGGCCCGGTCCGGCTCCCGCGCCGGCGCCGGGCCCGGTCGGGCCCGCCCCGAAGGAGGAGTTCACCCCCGAGGTGAACCCGCTCCTGGCCGAGGCGCGTGAGGCCATCGAGCGCAGCGACTACGGGGACGCCATCGGCACCGTCGACAAGTACCTCGCGAGCAAGCCGGGGGATCGCGAGGGACTGACCATCAAGAAGCAGGCCCTCTACGGGCAGGCCAAGAGTCAGATCGAGGCCCGCCAGTACCCCGAGTCCATCCAGAGCCTGACCCTGCTCGCCCGCCTCCAGCCCGACTACGAGAACGCCCCCGCCCTGCTCAAGCAGGCGCGCACGCGCCTCGTCGATCAGCACTACACGCAGGGGGTGCGGTTCTACCGCGAGGAGAAGCTCAAGGAAGCGATCGCGGAGTGGCGGGTGGTGCTCGAGATGGATCCGACCAACGCCAACGCGCGCCGCAACATCGATCAGGCGGAACGACTCCTGCGCGGCCTCGAGCAGCGCATGAAGAAGTAGCCACCACCTCAAGGAGGACATCCCGATGACCCGATCCCGGACCAGACATCTCCGATCGGCGGCCGCGGTGCTGCCGATCCTCGGCCTCACCCTGCTGCTCGCCGGTTGTCCCAAGCGCCCCGCGATGACCGCGGCCACCGCCCCGCCGCCGGTTCCGCCCGCCGCGGCCGCGCCGCCGACTCCGGCCGCTCCCGCGCCCGCTCCGGCGCCGGTGGCCCCCGCCCCGGTGGCGCCGCCCACCGCGGTGGCGCCCGCGCCGCCCAAGGAGTACAAGGCCAACGACGCGCTGAAGCCGATCTACTTCGCGTTCGACAAGTCGGACATCCGCCCCGGTGACGCCAAGGTGCTCGACGCCACCGCCGCGTACCTCAAGGCCAACGCCAGCCAGCTGGTGCTGATCGAGGGCCACTGCGACGAGCGGGGCACCAATGAGTACAACCTGGCCCTCGGGGAGCGGCGGGCGAAGGCGGCGATGAACTACCTCGTGTCCAACGGGGTCGAGGCCGGCCGCATCACCACCATCTCCTACGGCAAGGAGCGGCCGGTGTGCAGCGAGCGTAACGAGGCGTGCTGGTCGAGGAACCGCAACGACACGTTCCTGACCAAGGAGAAGTGATCGCCGACCACCCTCTCACGGCCCACACTTCCCCACGGAGGCGCGTATGCCGGCCCAAGACCTGATCATCGACCTGGCGATCCGCTACGGATTCCAGGTGCTCGGCGCGATCGTGATCCTGTTCGTCGGATTGCTCGCCGCCTGGTGGGTCGGCAACGTGGTCGAGCGCCCGCTCACCCGGATGGCGCTCGAGCCGCCGATGCGCCGGCTCATGGTGCGGGTCGTGAGAGTGGTGGTCCTGCTGTTCGCGCTGGTGATCGCGCTGGACAAGTTCGGCTTCCAGATCGCGCCGCTGGTCGCGGGCATCGGGGTGGCCGGGCTCGGCATCGGCATCGCGCTGCAGGGCGTGCTGGGCAACGTGATCGCCGGGCTCACCATCATCTTCACCAAGCCCTTCCGGGTCGGCGAGCACATCGAGATCGTGGGTATGAAGGGCGACGTCCACACCATCGAGCTGTTCTCGACCACGCTGCTGCATCCCGACCAGTCCCGCATCATCATCCCCAACCGCAAGATCGTGGGGGAGATCCTCCACAACTTCGGGACCATGAGGCAGATTCATCTATCGGTCGCGGTCCCCCACGGCTCGGATCTGGCCGCGGTGCTGGCGCACTGCCGCGAGGTGGTCGGCGCCAACGCGCGGGTGCTGCCCCAGCCGGCCGCGGTGGTGGGCGTGGCCCAGATCGAGCCCACCGGGGTGCGGATTGGAGTCAACCCCTGGGTGCGGGTGCCCGACGTGGTGGCCGCCGAGGCCGAGATCTACCGGGCCCTGGTCGAGCGGTTCGGCTCGGCCGGAATCGGCGTCCCGCTGCCGAGGCAGGAGATTCAGCTCGTTAACTCGGGCCGATAGAAGTTCTTGACATAGCCGGTCGGAATAGTACTATTCTGACCGTGACCCAGTTGCTCACCCGCGAGCCCGCCGTCTCCTCCACCATCCGTTGCCCGGTCTGCGCGACCAAGATCGTCGTGCCGGGGCCGAGCGAGGTCGTCGTGAAGAACGCGATCCTGAGGGTGGACCGCGCCTCCGGGCACGTGGCCGCCAAGTGTCCACGCTGTAAAGGCTGGGTCGACGTGCCCCTCCGGTACGTCGGGTGAGGCACCGCTAAGCAAGGCACAAGTCGCAGCATCGAGACAGAAAGCCGAGCGAGGGCCGCGGAGCACGCGGGCCTCCTCGGCTTTCGTGCTTTCGAAGGAGGAGCGCGTGAGCGAGCCGGGACAGGAGACGAAGGCGCAGCGGGCCGAGCGGCTGAAGGGGGCGCTGAACCCGTGGGCCGCGTATGCGGAGATCGAGCGCTTCGCACGGGAGGGCGTGGGGGCGATCCCGCCCGAGTGGCTCGGAACCTACTTCCGCTGGTGGGGCATCTACACCCAGGGCGACGGGCTGGGCGCGATCGGCGGCAAGGGCGGCGAGGGGCGGGCGGTGCCGTTCTTCATGCTGCGCATCCGCATCCCCAACGGCTTCCTGACCTCCGCCCAGCTGCGCGCGGTGGCCGATCTCACCGAGCGCTACGCGCGCGGCACGGCCGACCTCACGGTGCGCCAGAATATCCAGCTCCACTGGGTGCGGGTCGAGGACCTGCCCGCGATCTTCACGGGCCTGGGCGCGGTGGGCCTCTCGAGCCTCGGGACCTGCGGCGACGTGACGCGCAACATCACCGGCTGCCCGCTGGCCGGACTCGACGGCGACGAGCTGTTCGACGCCTCGCCGCTGGTGCACGCCGCGACCGCGATGGTCAACGGCAGCCCCGAGTTCTACAACCTGCCCCGCAAGTACAAGGTGTCGATCACCGGCTGCCGCGTCTGGTGCTCGTATCCCGAGATCAACGACGTGGGCCTCACCGCGGTGCGCGACCTCTACTCGGGACGCGTCGGCTTCTCGCTGCGGGTGGGCGGCGGGCTCTCCACCCGGCCGCACCTGGCCGAGCGCCTCGACGCCTTCGTGCGCCCGGAGCAGGTGCTCGCGGTGGTGAAGGGGGTCTCGGAGATCTTCCGCGACAGCGACGTGCTGCGCCAGAACCGCGAGAAGGCCCGGCTCAAGTTCCTCTTCCTCGATCACGGCTTCACCCCCGAGCGCTTCCAGGCCGCGCTCGAGGAGCGCCTCGGCTTCCACCTCGATCCGGTGGTGCCGGAGGTCCTGCCCGAGGAGGCCTATCGCGATCACGTGGGCGTGCATCCCCAGAAGCAGGCCGGGCTGGTGTACGCGGGCCTGCCGATCCTGCGCGGGCGTCTCAGCGCAGACGAGATGCGGGCCATCGCGGACCTGGCCGAGGGCCACGGCACCGGCGAGCTGCGCGCCACCACCATGCAGAACCTCGTGGTGGTGAACGTGCCGGCCGCGCGCGCCGCGGACCTCGAGCGTGCGGTCGGCGCGGCCGGGCTGCGCCTCGACGGCTCGCCCTTCCGCCGTGGCACGGTGGCCTGCACCGGCAGCGAGTTCTGCAAGCTCGCGCTCACCGAGACCAAGGGCTTCGCCCGCTGGCTGGTGGAGGACCTGGACGCGCGCCTGCCCGGCTTCCAGGAGCACGTGCGCATCAACGTGACGGGTTGCCCCAACAGCTGCGGCCAGCACTGGATCGCCGACATCGGCATCGAGGGCAAGAAGGTCAAGGTGGACGGCCGGCTGGTGGACGCCTACTACTTCTGCGTGGGCGGGGCGGTGGGCCGGCACCAGGCGGTGGCGCGGCCGATCGGCTACCGCGTGCCCGCCTCGCACGTGCCGGAGGCGGTGGAGCGCCTGCTGCGCGCCTACCTCGCGGGCCGGCGCGCCGAGCAGACCTTCCGCGCCTTCTGCGCCGCCCACACCGACGACGAGCTGCGCACGTTCCTGGCCGGCACCGAGGTCGCTCCGGTGGCGCGCGACGCCCCCGCCGGGCCGGTTCCCCACGGCGTCGACGGCTGAGCATTCGATCGACCGACACCCGAGAAAGAGGAGAGACGATCATGACGCTACGACTCGGCGACACCGCCCCCGACTTCCAGGCCGAGACCACCAACGGCCCCATCAGCTTCCACGAGTGGCTGGGCGACGCCTGGGGAGTGCTCTTCTCCCACCCGCGCGACTTCACCCCGGTGTGCACCACCGAGCTCGGCTACGTGGCGCGCCTGCGCCCGGAGTTCGAGAGCCGCGGTGTCCGCGCCATCGGGCTCTCGGTCGACCCGGTGGCCTCGCACAAGGGATGGGCCGCCGACATCCAGGAGACCCAGGGCTACGCGGTGAACTTCCCGATCATCGCGGATCCGGATCGCAAGGTGGCCGGGCTCTACGGCATGATCCATCCCGCCCACGACGAGGTCTACACCGTCCGCACCGTCTTCGTGATCGATCCCAAGAAGAAGGTGCGCCTGTTCATCACCTATCCCCAAACCACCGGACGGAATTTCGACGAGATCCTGCGGGTGATCGACTCGCTCCAGCTCACCGATCGGCATCGGGTGGCCACCCCGGTCAACTGGAAGCCGGGCGAGGACGTGATCATCGTGCCCGCGGTCTCCGACGAGGAGGCGCGGGCCAAGTTCCCGGCCGGCTGGCGTGTGCTGAAGCCGTATCTGCGCCTCACCCGGGCGCCCGGCCGTGAGGCCGAGCCGGCCGCGCGGTAGACGGTGAGCGCCTACTACCCGGTCTTCCTCGACCTGGCCGATCGCCCGTCGCTGGTGGTGGGCGGCGGCCCGGTCGCGGAAGGCAAGGTGGCGGGGCTCCTGGCCGCGGGCGCGCGCGTCACGGTGGTGAGCCCCACCGTGACCGCGCCGCTCGCGGGCTGGGCCGCGGAGGGACGCGTGACGCACCGGGCGCGCGCCTATCGCGCGGAGGATCTGGATGGCCAGCAGGTCGCGTTCGTGGCCACCGACGACGCGGCGGTCACCCGCGCGGTGGCCGCCGACGGCCGCGCCCGCGGGGTCTGGGTCAACGCGGCCGACGAGCCGGCGCGCTGCGACTTCATCCTGCCCGCGGTGATCCGGCGCGGCCGGCTGGTCGTCGCGATCTCGACGGGCGGCGCGAGCCCGGCGGCGGCGCGGGCCATCCGCGAGGAGCTGGAGGGTTACCTGACCGAGGACCACGCGGCGCTGGTGGAGCTGGCCGCGGAGGCGCGCGACGATCTGCGCCGCCGGCGCCGGTCGCCGGACGCGGCCCGCTGGCGCCGCGCGCTCGACGGGCGCCTGCGTCGGCTCATCGCGGACCGGCGCTACCGCCAGGCCCGCGCCCAGCTCGCGCGGAGCCTCGAGTCGGCATGAACGCGACGGGCCGCGTCTACCTGGTCGGAGCCGGCCCCGGCGATCCCGGGCTCATGACGGTGCGCGGTCTCGAGGTGCTGCGGCGCGCCGACGTCGTCGTCTACGACCGCCTCGTCAACCCGGCGCTGCTCGACGAGGCGCCGCCGGAGGCGCTCCGGATCTTCGCGGGCAAGCGGGCGGGCGCGCACTGCCTGCCCCAGGCGCAGATCAACGCGCGGCTGATCGAGCACGCGTGGCGCGGCCGCGTGGTGGTGCGGCTCAAGGGCGGCGACCCGTTCGTGTTCGGGCGCGGCGGCGAGGAGGCCCTGGCGCTCGCGGACGCGGGCGTGCCGTTCGAGATCGTGCCGGGCGTCAGCGCCGCGGTCGCGGTGCCCGCCTACGCCGGCATCCCGGTGACGCATCGTGGCCTCGCCTCGTCGTTTGCGGTCGTGACCGGGCACGAGGATCCCGGCAAGGACGGCCCCGGCGTCGACTGGGCACGGCTCGCCACATCGGTGGACACCCTCGTGCTGCTGATGGGCGCGCGAAGTCTGCCGCGCATCGCGGCCGAGCTGGTCGCGCACGGCCGTGCGCCCGATACTCCGGTGGCGCTGATCCGCTGGGGGACGACCGAGGCGCAGGAGACGGTGATCGGCACGCTCGCCGACATGGCGACGCGCGCGGAGTCGCTGGCCCTGGCCCCGCCGGTGCTCGCGGTGATCGGCGCGGTGGTGGGGTTGCACGACCGGCTCGCCTGGTTCGAGTCGCGGGAAAGTTTGACACGTCGACCCGACGGCGCCTACGCTTGAGGCCGGAGGGAAGCCATGAAGACGCTGCTGCTGGTCCTGTCGCTCCTCCTGGCCGGCGCCGGCCTCGCGTCCGCGCAGACGACCAAGCCCTCCGGCCCGATCGATCTCGAGTACAAGCCGCGCACCCCGGCCCTGCAGAAGGTGCCGCCCCGCAAGATCGAGGAAGACACGACGCAGGCGCTGAACGAGATCGACCGCCAGCGCACCGACCGGATGCTGCGGGACAGCCAGCCGAACCCGATGCGGCGGCCCGACCTGGACCACGACGTGACCCAGGGCATCCAGTCCCGCGGCCTCGGCCGCTAGCGCCGCTTCCGCGTTCCCGCCCCCTCCCGCCGCCCGCGCGCCTCGTCGACCACCGGCACGCCGTCGCGGTAGCTCACCCGATGACCGAGCACCGCGGGCACCCGCGGGCCCGGCGTCACGACCCCGACCAGGTTGAGCGGATCACAGGCCGAGACCGACACGAGCTGACCGGCGGGCTGCTCGCGGCGGATCGCGCGCAGCGCCTCGAGCGCCTCCGGCGCCGCGAACTGCTCGCCCACGAACCCGCCCACGATGCGCCCCCCGCGTAGATCGCCGCGCATCTCGAGCCGCCGGTAGACGCGCAGCAGATCGCGCCACGCCGGCACGCCCGGCTCCCGCTGGAGGAGGTCGCGGAAGACCACGCCGTAGCGGCGGACGTACTGGCGGGCGCGCGCCTCGACCAGGTCGTCGGCGGGCGGGGCCGCGGGTGGGGTCAGCCGGGCCCAGCGGCCGGTGCCGGGCGACGGGCGCGGCGGGACCGGCCGGCCGGGCCGCGGCCGCCGGCGCTTCTCGGAGTGGAGCAGGCTCCGGAGGCCGGCGAAGCCGTCGCCGGTGACGAGGCCGGCGGTCACCAGCTCGCAGAGCCCTTCCTCCACCTCGATGCGGAGCCGCCGCACGCCCGCCGCGATGTCCTCGACGAACGAGGCGCCGGCGCGCTCGAGGTGATGCAGCACGTCGAGCGCGGGGCCCGACGGCTTGCCCGCGGTCTGGGCGGCCAGCGCGCCGGGCTCGGGCCGCGGGTCGATCAGCCAGGCCAGGTCGCGCCGGCGCAGAAGGGCGAGGGGCACGGTGGCGGAGAGACGGCGCCCCGCGTGGCGCGCGCTCTCGTGCAGGCCGAGCCGGCCCCACGTGACCTCGCCGGAGAGACAGAGCTCGTCGAGCCAGCCGGGCTGGTAGCCGGCCACGCGCGCGGCCAGGATCTCGCGCTCCCAGGAGCCGGCCGCCGCCTCGAAGCCCTGGAGCTGCTCGACCACCCGGAGCAGCCCGTCACGCCCGTGCTGCTGACCGCCCGCCGCCACGTGCTGCCAGGAGAATAGGAAGCGTAGCAGCGCCGCGGGTGAGACCGGCTCGATCAGCCGGCGCAGCCCGTCGAGCGTCCGGCGGTGGATGCGCGCGAGTAGGCGCCGATCGCACCATTCGGTCGCCTGTCCCCCCGCGTCCGGCGTGAACCGGCCGCGCAGCACGCCGCCCTCCGCCTCGACCGCGGCGAGCGCCGCGTCCACCGCGGCGGGGCTCACGCCCAGGTCCTCGGCGAGCGCGGCCGCGGTGGTGGGGCCGACCAGGCCGAGCCGCGCGCGGACGATCTCCACCAGCGCCCCCTCGCGATCGGACCACGCGGGCGCCCGGCGCGCGGGCGGCTCGGTCACGTCGGGCTCGAAGCGGGCGTCCGGCCAGACGGTGGCGGCGAGCGAGCGGCGCTCGGCCGCGACCCAGAGCGCGCGGCCGTCGCGACGCAGGCGCGCGGCGCGACCGGCCGCGATCAGCTCGTCGAGATAGCCGGGCCACTGGTCGGTCTGGGCGCCGGCTCGGGTATCGGTCTCGGGCAGCGCGCCCAGATCGAGCAGCAGGTCGTGCAGCTCGTCGGCCGAGCGCAGGTCGGGCCAGGCCTCCTCCACCACGGAGGCGATGGCGGCCGGATCCAGCCGGCCGATGTCGTCGGCCACCGCGGCGGGCAGCCCGCGCCGCACCGTGACCGCGCGCGCCCGCCGCTCCTCCAGCGGGGCGTCGTCGAGGTAGGCGTAGGGGTTCGCGTTCAGGATC
>DASZJM010000310.1:0-2447 GCA_035948165.1 Candidatus Methylomirabilota bacterium | reverse complement strand
TTCATCCTTCCGCCGAGCGCCACCCTGTACGCGGTGCTGCGGAAGGCGCACACCGTCCTCGCGTACCTCTTCTTCCTCACGTTCCTCGCTCACTTCGCCGCGATCCTGTTCCACACGCTGGTCCTGCGAGACGGGATCCTGAAGCGCATGGTGCCCTGGCGCGTGCGCTGAAGGTCGCGCTCAGGCCACCGCGGCGAGCTGGCCGATGATGGCCACGCACGCCTCGGCCAGCTCGGTGCCCTTGGTGGCCATGTGGCGCTTGAAGAACTCCTCGTGGACCGCGTGCTCGTGGAAGTGGTGCGGGGTGAGCACCGCGGAGAGCACCGGGACGTCGGTCTCGAGCGAGGTCTGCACGATGCCCTGCAGTACCGCCTGGGCCACGAAGTCGTGCCGGTAGATCCCGCCGTCCACCACGAGGCCGCTCGCGCACACCGCCGCGTAGCGGCCGGTCCGGGCGAGCTTGCGGGCCATGAGCGGGATCTCGAGGCTGCCGGGCACCGCGAAGAGCTCCACGTCGCCGGCGGCATAGCCGTGCCTCGCCAGCTCGGCCATGAACGCCTGCCGGCAGTGGTCGGTGATGTCGGTGTGCCACGAGGCCTGGACGTACGCGATCGGCTTCTGGGCCATGACGTTCCTCCGTGTGTGGGGTGTGGCCGGTAGTGTAGACCGTCGCCTCCGCCTTGACGAGATCGGCGCCGGCGGGGCACTATTTGGCCCACTCGCGTGCTTCCCGACAACCTCGGCTACCTGTTCGACACCCAGCTTGCCCTCGCTCCGTCGAAGCCGGCGGTCTTCCAGGGCGACACCGTCCTCACCTTCGCGGAGCTGGACGCCCGCGCCAACCGGATGGCCAACGCGCTCGCCGCGCTGGGCGTGGCCGCGGGCGACCGGGTGGCGCTCCTCTTCAACAACGACTACCGCTTCCTCGAGACGCTCTTCGGGGCGATGCGGCTCGGTGCGGTGGCGGTGCCGCTCAACATCCGGATGGGCGACGAGGCGCTCCGCTACGTCGCGGAGGACTCGGAGGCGGCCGTGCTGGTGGCGGCCGCCGCGCTGGCCGAGCGCGGGCGGGCGCTGGCCGCGCAGATCCCGGCCATCAAGCACGTGATCGCCGACGGCCCCGCGGCCGACGGCACGCTCGCCTACGAGGACGTCGCGGCCGCGGCCTCGCCTACGCGGGCCCGCCGGGCCACCGCCTTCGACGAGGTGTGCATGCAGCCCTACACCTCCGGCTCCACCGGCAAGCCCAAGGGCGTGCTACTGACCCACGGCGGGCAGATCTGGAACAGCGACATCATGCGCAAGGCGCTGCTCGCCGACGACACCGAGCGCGCGCTGATCGCGGTGCCGCTCTACCACAAGAACGCGATGGTGGGCGCGGTGAAGCCGTTCCTGCTCGCGGGCGGGTCCCTCGTGATCCTGCCCGGCTTCGACGCGCTCGAGGTCATCCGCGCCATCGACCGCTACAAGGTGACCTATCTCACCGGCGTGCCCGCGATGTACAAGATGATCCTCGCCGAGAGGGACGCGCTCGGCCGCCACGATGTCTCGAGCGTGCGTTTCGCGATGTGCGGCTCGGCCGAGGTGCCCGACGAGCTGCTGGAGGAGTTCCGCCGCGTGTTCGGCGCGCCCATCGGGGAGAGCTACGGCCTCACCGAGGGCGGCCCGGTGCCGATCACCAACACGCGCTGGGGGCTCAAGAAGCGCGGCTCCTGCGGCCTGGCGTTCCCGGGCTGCGACGTGCGCCTGGTGGACGAGGCCGGCGCCGAGGTGGGCGTGGATCAGGTCGGCGAGCTGATCACGCGCAACCCCGGCCTGGCCAAGGGCTACTGGAAGCTGCCGGAGGCGACCGCCAAGAAGTTCCGCGACGGCTGGCTCGCCACCGGCGACCTGCTGCGGCGGGACGCCGACGGCTACTACTACTTCGTCGGGCGCCGCGACGACATGATCAACGTGTCCGGCGAGAACGTGTACCCCAAGGAAGTGGAGGACATCCTGCTCCAGCATCCGAATCTCCGAGACGCCTGCGTGGTGCCCGCGCCTCACGACGTGAAGGGCGAGGTGCCGATCGCCTTCGTGGTGGCCCGCGAAGCGGGCCGGACCACAGAGGACGACGTGCGTCGATTCTTCCTGGAGCGCGGGGCGCCCTACGCGCACCCGCGGCGCGTGGTGTTCCTCGACGCGCTGCCGCTGGGCGGCACCGGCAAGATCGATCGCGGCGCGCTCAAGGCGCGGGCGCGGGAGACGGCCTCGTGAGCGCGGCGGGCCTCACGCCGGGCGCGGGCGAGCTCCGCTTCGACCACTCCCCGTTCATGCGCTTCCTGGGGCTCGAGGTCATCGCGGCGGAGAAGGGCCGCATCGAGCTCCGGCTGCCGTTCCGCGAGGAGTTCGTGCGCCACGACGGGGCGGACTGGCTGCACGGCGGGGTGGTGAGCGCGCTGGCCGAC
>DASZJM010000309.1:0-4357 GCA_035948165.1 Candidatus Methylomirabilota bacterium | reverse complement strand
CAGCTCTTCATCTGCTGGGAGCTGGTGGGCCTCTGCTCCTACCTCCTCATCGGCTACTGGTACGCGCGGCCCGAGGCGGCGCGCGCGGCGGTGAAGGCGTTCTGGGTCACCAAGGCAGGCGACGTGGGCTTCCTCATCGGCATCGTGATGCTGTGGAGCCGCACCGGGACCTTCGACTTCTCCGAGCTGTTCGAGATGGCCCAGGGCGGCAGCGACGCCCTCGCCGGCCTCGGCCTCATCATGTTCTGCATCTACCTGGGCGCGGCGGGCAAGTCGGCCCAGTTCCCGTTCCACGTCTGGCTGCCCGACGCGATGGAGGGCCCGACCCCGGTGTCGGCCCTGATCCACGCCGCCACGATGGTGACCGCGGGCGTCTACCTGCTCTTCCGCACCGCGTTCCTCTTCGAGCAGGCGCCCGAGGTGCTGGGCGCGGTGGGCTGGATCGGCGCCTTCACCGCGCTGCTCGCGGCCACCCTCGCCTGCGTGCAGCGTGACATCAAGCGGGTGCTCGCCTATTCCACCGTCTCCCAGCTCGGCTACATGATGGCGGCGATCGGGGCCGGGTTCGCGGGCGCGGGCTTCCTGCACCTGCTGACCCACGGCATCTTCAAGGCGCTGCTCTTCCTCGCCGCCGGCGCGGTCATCCACGCGGTCGGCAGCAACGACATCTTCGGGATGGGCGGGCTCGCGCGCCGGATGCCCCAGACCTTCGTGGTCTTCCTGATCGGCACCCTCTCGCTCGCCGGCATCCCGTTCTTCGCCGGCTTCTTCTCCAAGGAGGAGATCCTGGGCGCGGTCTGGGAGGGCCGGCTCACGGTGCCGTTCGCGATGCTGGTGACCGCCGCCTTCCTCACCGCGTTCTACATGTTCCGGGTGGTCTTCATCGCGTTCCTCGGCGCGCCCGCCGCCTCCGCGGCCCCCGCGGGCGGCCACGGCGGGCACGACGCGGGCCACGCCCACGACGCGCCGCCGGTCATGACGGTGGTGCTCTGGGTCCTCGCCCTGCTCGCCATGGTGATCGGTGTCGGCTTCGCGCGCTCGCACCCCGAGGCGGAGTTCGTGGCGCCCGGCTGGCTCACCCCCCTCGCGGTCGGGGTGGCGGTGGGCGGCATCGCGCTGGCCGCGGCCGTCTACGCGCTCGGCTGGATCAGCCCCGACTGGATCTACCGGCGCCTGGCCCTCGTGGCCGAGGCCGCGGAGGAGCGCTTCTGGCTCGACGACTTCTTCGCCCTGGTCTACCGCCGCGGCATCCTCGGCCTGGCCGGCATCGTGGGCTGGGTCGACCGCTACATCGTCGACGGCGTCCTGAACGTGCTGAGCGCGTGGACCCTCACCGCGGGCGACCGCCTGCGGCGGATCCAGTCGGGCCAGGCCCAGGACTACGTGTACGGGGTCGCGCTCGGGGTGCTCATTCTCATGGTGTGGATGCGCTGGCCCCGGTGAGCGCCCGATGACCCTCGCCTCGTTCCCGATCCTGTCGGTCATCACCTGGTCGCCCTTCGTGGGCGCGCTGCTGATCATGTTCCTCGCCCGGCGCAGCGCGCCGCTGGTGCGCTGGCTCGCGGTGCTCTCCACCGCGGTGCCGCTCGTCCTGTCGATCGCCATCTTCGTGGCCTACGACCGCGAGGCGGCCGGCTTCCAGTTCTTCGAGGACGTCCCGCTGGTGCCCGCGCTCGGTATCAACTACCAGCTCGGGGTCGACGGCCTCAGCCTGCTGATGGTCCTGCTCACCTCGATCATCATCTTCGCGGGGGCGTGGGCCTCCTGGACGGTGAAGGTGCGCAGCCAGGAGTTCTACGCGTTGCTGCTCCTCCTGGTGACCGGGGTCTACGGAGTCTTCGTCTCGCTCGATCTCTTCGTACTCTTCCTGTTCTACGAGATCGCGGTGCTCCCGATGTACCTGCTGATCGGCATCTGGGGCTCCACCGGCGAGGTGCGCCCGCAGGGCGTCTTCGGCTGGGCCTTCGGGCGCACCGGGGTCGGCACCAAGGAATACGCGGCGATGAAGCTGACCCTCTACCTGCTGTTCGGGTCCGCCTTCATCCTGGTCGGCATCCTCGCTCTCTACGTGGCGGGCGACTCGTCGTCCTTCTCGTTCCTCGAGATGGAGCTGACCCAGTTCGACCCCAAGCTCCAGTCGTGGGTTTTCCTCGCCTTCTACGTGGGCTTCGGCATCCTGGCCGGCATCTGGCCGCTGCACACCTGGTCGCCCGACGGCCACGCCTCCGCGCCCACCGCGGTGTCCATGCTGCACGCGGGCGTGCTCATGAAGCTCGGCGCCTACGGGGTGGTGCGCCTCGGCATGGGGCTGCTCCCCGACGGCACGCTCCAGTGGTCGTGGCTGGTGGGCACGATCGCGTGCGTGAACATCGTCTACGGGGCGCTGAGCGCGATGGCCCAGACCGACCTCAAGTACGTGATCGCCTACTCCTCGGTCTCGCACATGGGCGTGGTCATGCTGGGGGCGGCCACCCTCACCGAGGTCGGGCTCAACGGCTCGGTCTACCAGATGTTCGCCCATGGGATCATGACCGGTCTCTTCTTCGCGCTCGTCGGCCTCGTCTACGAGAAGGCCCACTCGCGCGAGATCTTCAAGATGGGCGGCTTCGCCCGCTCGATGCCCGGCATCGCCACCGCGTTCACCATCGCCGGCCTCTCGTCGCTCGGGCTGCCCGCCACCGCGGGCTTCGTGGCCGAGTTCCTCACCTTCCTCGGGGCCTGGCAGTCGTCGCACTCCTGGTGGCTCTTCCCCGCGGTGATCGGCGCCTATCTCACCGCGATCTACGTGCTGCGGGTCACCAAGCAGATCTTCTGGGGCCCGCCGTCTTCGGACCCGCACTTCCAGAACCTGCCCGACGCGCGCGGGCCCGAGTGGGCGGCCCTGTGGATCCTGGTGGCGGTGATCGTGCTGTTCGGCATCTGGCCCTCGCTCGCGCTGGCGCCGGTGGACACCGCGACGATGCCGCTGCTCAACCGCCTGTGGGTGCTCCAGTGAGCGTGCCCGAGGCGAGCAGCCCCCTGGTGCTGGAGGTCGGCCTCGCCCTCCTCATGCTGCTGGTTTTCTGCGTCGGTCTCTTCACCCGCGGCGAGGACCGGCGGCGGGTCGGGGTGCTCAGCGCCATCGGGCTCGTGATCCTCTTCGGCTTCTCCTGGCGGGCGGAGGCGGGGGGCGTCCTCTTCCACGGCGCCTTCGTGCAGGACGAGCTGGCCCTGTTCGCCAAGCGCCTCTTCTTCCTCGCCACCCTGATCGCGGTGCTCGCCTCGCTGCCGCTGCGGGCGGTCGCCTTCGCCCGGCGGGCCACCGAGTACTACCTGGCCATCCTGGCCTCGCTGCTCGGCATGCTGGTGCTGAGCTCCGCGCGCGACCTGGTGCTCCTCTTCGTGGCCTTCGAGCTGATGTCGATCCCGCTCTACTACCTGGCCGGCTTCCTCAAGCGGGAGCCGGAGGCGGTGGAGGCGGCGCTCAAGTTCTTCCTGATCGGCACCGTCTCCTCCGCGGTGCTCGCCTACGGGCTCTCGTTCATGTACGGCATCGCGGGCACCACCGACGTGCGCGGGGTCGCCCACGCCCTCGGCGCCGGCCACCCCATGCTGCTGCTCGGCATGATCCTGGCGCTCGGCGGGCTCGGGTTCAAGATCGCCGCGTTCCCCTTCCACATGTGGGTGCCCGACACCTACGAGGCGGCGAGCACGCCGTTCGTGGCGTGGCTCTCGGTGGCGCCCAAGGCGGCCGGCTTCGTGGTGATCTTCCGCCTCTACCTCGAGGGCATGGGCGACCGCGTCTTCTACTGGGTGCCCGCGGCGGCCGCGCTCGCCACCATCACCATCATCGGCGGCAACCTGATGGCGATCCCGCAGCAGAACATCAAGCGCCTGCTCGCCTACTCCGGCGTGGCCCACATCGGCTACATGCTGGTGGGCTTCGCCGCGGTCTCCGCCAACGGCGCGGCGATGATGCTCTTCTACCTGGTGGCCTACCTCTTCGGGAACATGGGGGCGTTCCTGGTGGTCGAGGCGGTGGCGCAGTCGGAAGGGTCGGAGGCCATCACCGCGTTCCGCGGCCTCGCCCAGCGCTCGCCGATCCTGGCGCTCTGCATGCTCCTCTTCCTGCTCTCGCTGGGCGGCATCCCGTTCGTGGCCGGCTTCTGGGCGAAGCTGTACGTCTTCTGGGCCGCGGCGGAGCAGGGTCTCTACTGGCTGGTGCTGGTGGGCGCGGTGCTGACGGTGGTGGCCCTCTTCTACTACCTGCTGGTGGCCAAGCGCATGTACATCGACGCGCCCGAGCGACGCGAGCCGGTGCCGGTGGCCCCGCTGCTCGCGTTCTGCATCTTCCTCTGCGTGCTCGGCGTGCTGGTCA
>DASZJM010000308.1:0-7360 GCA_035948165.1 Candidatus Methylomirabilota bacterium | reverse complement strand
GGTCGCGGCCTGGGCCGCGACCGCGGCATAGAGCTGGGGCACCGCCTGGTCGTTGGCCAGCCCGACCACCCACTTCGGCAGGGAGCCGGCGGGGTCGGTGAACACGCAGTACCGCACGTCGGTCGCCGCACTCTGATCCTTCACCGGCCTCAGGTCCCAGTACCCGCTGTTCACCGTGACCCGGACCGCCGCGTCGGGCTTGACCCCGGGCGGCAGTCCCGCCTCGAGCCGCCAGGTGAGGGCGTAGGCCACGCGGCCCTCGGAGTCTCGCGCGCGCCGCTCGGTGATGCGGATCAGGTAGTGGCGGTCCTGCACGAACGGGATCCCGAACGACAGGCGCTGGTAGTTCAGAACGTCGCCGGGCGCGTCCGCCGGGAGCACCCGGCTCTCCTTCACGTACGGCATGAAGGCGGGGTATCGCTCGAGGTCTGCGATCACCGCCCGCACCACGTGGGGCGGGGCGGCGATGACGCCCTGGGCGCGGACCTGCTTGACGTCGCGATCGGGGATCGCGCGCGTCTCGACCTTGACGTCGGGCGAGGCCGGGGGCGCGGGCTGACCCCACGCGGCCTCGCGCCCGGTGGGCAGGGCGAGCGCGAGCACGAAGACCAGCCAGGAGCGGCGGGCGAGGGAACGCACCCGTCCCGACCCCGCCGGGCTTATTTCGCGCCGACGGCTTCGGGCTTCAGCTCGTCGAGGTAGCGCTTGACCAGCTCGGCGAGCTTCGCCTTGTCGGGCACCTTGTAGAAGAGACGGTAGGCCGCGTCCGCCGCGACGCGCTCGGCGACCTTGCCCAGGACCGTCTTGATGACGACCTGCACCGTCTGGTTGTCGCCGACCGAGATCTTGCCGAACGCCCCGAACGACGCGCCGAAGCCGCCGAAGCTTCCCCCGGTGATGCCCCCCACCATCGCCGCCTTGAGACCCGCGGTCTGCCCGAGGTACTCGATGGCCTGCGCCTTGGTCTCGTCGATGCCGCAGCCGCTGGCGACGAGCGCCACCGGCTTGATCAGCGGGGTGCCGTCCCCGTCGCCCTGCCCGCGGCTCTTGAGCGTCACGTCGATCACGGTGGGCCGGAGCGGTGCCTTCTTGGGGTCCTTCTCGAGGTCCGGCGCGGCCTGGTTGAAGGCGGCCGGATAGTAGATCTTGCCCGTCGCGTCCGTCCAGATCGGGCCCCGCACCACGTAGTCGCCCACCGCGTCGATGATCACGGACAGGACGCCCGCGATCTCGGTGTTGCCGACCGTCCGGGAGATCGCGGGGGCGGGGAGGTTGTTGCCGAACCGATCGATGTACTTGCCGTCCACGTAGGCCGAGACGTAGGCGACCAGGACCTGGTTGAACTCCTCCACGCGGGCGAGGTCCGCCTTCACCGTCTCCTTGTCCAGGTCGTTGGCGAAGAAGCGCTCGTGGATCCGCCCGCCGAAGTCCTTCAGCGTGTTCGCGTTGAGATCGTGCAGGGCCCGGAGCTTCTCGGCCCGGCTCTGCTGCGGGGTGACGCCGATCCGGATCGCGTCGACCACGAAGTTCACGACCGCGTGCTCGTGCAGCCGGGCCTTGACCGCCTGGATGCGGTCCTCGACCGGGTCGCTGGGCGGATCGGGACAGGCGGTGGTCAGGCTCTGCCGCAGGGGCACCACGTCGGCGATGAGCTGGCGGGTGGGAATCCCGCCGCAGCCGGCGCACAGCAGGCCCACGACCACCGCCCATCGCACCAGCATCGGAGACCGGCTCATGCGGAATCCTCCTTGTCGTCGACGATCCGTGGAGTGGGCATCGAGCGGATGGTAGGAGTCGTTCGCTCCCCAGTCAAGGCGCTCGCTGCGCCTACTGGGTACGAACAGGATTGACTCGTCGCGGGCGTGCGGCCACACTCGATCCGGCGACACGGGAAGGAGGCGACGCATGGCCTGGAAGGACGAGATCCAGCACGTCGTGGTGTTGATGCTCGAGAACCAGTCGTTCGACCGCCTGCTCGGGTTCCTGCGGCTCGACGACCCGTCGCAGCGGATCGACGGGCTCACCGGCGGTGAGACCATCCCCGCCGATCTCGGGAATCCCGCGCGCGTCGTCCGTCTCGAGCGGGGCACGCAGCCGGCCCTCTACGTCACCGATCCGACCCCGGGGCACCAGTTCGAGGACATCGCGGTCCAGGTCTTCGGGCAGGCGCGGGTGCCCGATCCGCCGACCCCCACCATGAACGGGTTCGTCGACAACTACGCCCGGCAGGAGGGCGCCGACCACAAGCCGATCGGCGCCGAGCGCGCGGCGGCCGGCCTCGCGTGCCTCGACCCCTCGCTGGTGCCGATCATCTCGACGCTGGCGAAGAGCTTCGTGGTCTGCGACCGGTGGTTCTCCTCGGCGCCGGGCCCGACCTGGCCGAACCGGTTCTTCGTCCACGCCGCGACGTCCAACGGCTACATCGACAGCCCGACCGATCTCCAGGCCCTCGCCGGCTTCCTCACGACGCGGTTCCGGATGCGGACGATCTACGAGAACCTCGCGGCGGCGGGCCGCACCTGGGCGATCTACTACGGAGACCACGCGCAGGCCTTCGGGATCGGCACGCTGCACCGCTACGCGAGCGACAACTTCCGCCGGCTCGACGCGTTCGCGGCCGAGGTCGCGGCGGGGACCCTGCCGCACTATTCGTTCCTGGAGCCGCCCTACATGGACAATCCCGGGAGCCCCGCCGGCGATCAGCACCCGCCGCATCATCTCCTGGAAGGCGAGCGGCTCATCGCGTGGGTCTACGACACCCTCCGCGGCAATGCGGCGGTGTGGAACAAGACGCTCCTCCTGCTGCTCTACGACGAGCACGGCGGCTTCTTCGATCACGTGCCGCCGCCCGCGACGGTGGCGCCCGACGACGCCTCCGCCCAGGGCGAGAAGTTCAAGTTCGACCGGCTGGGGGTCCGCGTGCCCGCGCTCCTCATCTCCCCGTGGGTCCGCAAGGGACGGGTCGACCATCGGGTCTACGACCACACGTCGCTCCTGGCCACCGTGAAGGGCCTCTTCGGCCTGCCCGCGTTCCTGACGAAGCGGGACGCCCAGGCCAACCCGCTGGACGACGCGAGCTTCCTCCCGGCGCCGCGAGCCATCGACGACACGCCGGCCAACCTCGCGGCCCTGGTGCCGGCCCACGAGCCCTCCCCACGGGGCGGAAAGCTCTCCGACCTCCAGCAATCGCTGGTGGCCCTGAGCGCCGTGCTCGGCGGAGCGGGTGGGGCCGGGGCGCCGCGGCCCGCGGTGGGAGGTCGCGGGGAGATCCAGTCTCCCTGAGGGCGGCCGGCACGCTGTAAGCGCAGGTTTCGGTTGCGGAGCGGCGATCGGCGGAAGGATCGTGGGATCGTCGGCTGCGCGGGGTGCTCTCACGACTTCGGAAGGAGTCCGGGAAGGGGTCCGACATGAGTGTGGCCGCAACACTCGGGCGTGGTGCCGGATGGGTCGTTGGGCCGTTGCTGGTGCTGGCGCTCACCGGCTGCTTTGCCAAGGTGAAGGAGCTCCCCGCTCTCGACAAGAAGCCGGCGTTCGCGCCGATCCCGGAGAGCTCGCCCGACCTGCTCGTGGGGCTGGCGATCTCGGGAGGCGGAAGCCGAGCGGCCACCTTCGCGGCCGGGGTCCTCGAAGCGCTGGCCCGGGTCCGCGTGAAGGATGCGGCCGGCGAGCGCAGCGTCCTGGAGAAGGTCCAGTACATCTCGAGCGTCTCGGGTGGCAGCCTCGCCACCGGGTACTTCGCGGCCCGGAAGCCGGCGAAGGCCGAGCCCGTCCTCGCCCCCCGGGGGTTGTCCCCGGCCTACGAGCGATTCTTCACGGACTACAAGGCGGCGATGCAGGAGGATTTCGAGCTGCCGTCCGCGTGGCGCCAGCTGCTCTACTTCCGCGCGTTCAACCCCACGAAGCTGGCCTATTCCCTCTCCGAGGTGTGGGACGGACGATTCTTCCACGGGATGACCTTCAGCCAGCTCTACGAGCGCGAGCGGGCGGGGGACAGCCCGCGCATCATCCTGAACGGGACCTCGTACAACACCGGGCGGCGCTTCGCCCTGACGACCCTCCCCGCGGCCGACTTCGACTACGACTTCGTCGGCGGACTGCTCCAGGACCTGATGCGGCGCTCCGACCGGGTAACCGCAGAAGGGAAGGCGATCATTCAGCGCAACCTCGAAGGGGCGCGGAACCAGTTCCTGCCCATGACCTTCGAGCAGATCGGCGCCGACCATCGGGCGCTCCCCCTGTCGCTCGCGGTGGTGTCCTCCGCGTCGTTCCCGCCCGTGGTAGGGCCGGTCACCTACGCGATCGACGGGCGGCCGCCGTACCAGCACGTGGGCGACGGCGGGCTCTTCGACAACCTCGGCACCGAGTCGCTGACCACGCTCTTCCTCAAGAAGATCCCGAAGGGATCGCCGAAGCGAGGATTGATCATCGTGATCGACTCTGCCTTTCCCTTCGACGCCAATGCGGAGGTTCTGGCCACGAACCCGAGAGGCTACCAGGTGTTCAAAAAGGACCCATCGCGGATCGTCGGCATCATGGAGGAGCGGGCCAACGCGTACCAGCTGATGCTGTGGGACGCGCTCCGGACCGAGGGGGTTGCCCTCCCCGACTTCGCGAGCCTGCGCGTCGAGGTGCTCCAGCACACCGAGCCCGACTGGGGCACGTATCGGGATCTGCCCGAAGAGTGCCGTAGCCAGTTCGATCCCACCGTGACCACGCAGGCGATCAAGGAGGCGGTCAGCGAGATCCCGACCTTGTTCCGCATCTCGAAGTGCCACGGAGCGCTCATGATCAAGGCGGCGGAGAAGGTCGTGGAGGCGCACCGCGCCCGGATCGTGGAGTTCCTCGAGCGGCCGCGGTAGGCGGCCACCACGGAAGTGAGGGCGGTCATGAGTCGACTGAGCCGACGGGCAGTCCTCGTCCTGGGAGCCATCGCGGTCGTCGGGGTGGCCGCGTTGACGCTCGGGCGTTCCACGCATGGCGAGGAGGCGGCGCCGGTCATCGACGAGGCGCGCCAGGCCGGCCTCCCCGCGAAGCACTTCCTCGACCGAATCGCCGACGAGGACTACTTCCACGACATGGACGGGGGGATCGCGCTCACCCCCGGTGAGATCAAGGGCCGGAATACGTGGCTCGTGTGGACCGGGGGTAACGATCGGCTGTGGGACGTGCTCTCGACCGCGAGCTTCGGCAACCTGGACTTCCTCAAGACGGTCTCGTCCCATCCGGGCCTGAAGTTCAGCCGCGACAACCGCTGGACCTATCTCGGCCTCGTGAACGAGCCCTGCTTCGCGAAGGCGACCGGGCCGGACCCCGAGCGCTTCGGCCTCTGGCTCGACAAGCGGCGCGCCGACTGCCCGGCCGATCCCTTCGAGAACGCGACCAAGTATCCGGGGGTGGCGGTGGGAGCACGGGGGAAGGACCTGGGCGGCGGCCGGACGCTGCCGGTCGGGTCGTTCTACGGCTACGCGAGCGGGATCGTCGGCCTGCGGCTCTTTCCCAATCCCGCCTTCGACGCGGAGGCCGCTCGCAAGTGGGACCCGGTGCGCTACTACGAGGACCCGACCTACTACCTGTCGAAGGACCTGGTGAGGCCCTACCGGGTGGCGATGTCCTGCGCGTTCTGCCACGTGGGCCCGAATCCGCTCAAGCCGCCCGCCGATCCCGAGAAGCCGCAGTGGGCGAACCTCAGCTCGAACGTGGGCGCGCAGTACTTCTGGCTCGACCGCATCTTCGGCTGGGACGCCAACCCGTCGAGCTTCATCGTCCAGCTCTTCCGCACCTCGCGGCCGGGCACGCTCGACACCTCGCTCGTCTCCACCGACAACATCAACAACCCGCGCAGCATGAACGCGATCTACCTCCTCGGCCCCCGCCTCGGGCGCGCGCGGCAGGTGGGCAAGGAGACGCTCGGGGGCGGCGGCCTCGACAACAAGCAGTTCAACGACTTCGTCGACGGCGGCCCGCTGACCCAGTTCTTCGAGCGCCCCGCGACGGTGTGGACGCCGCGGGTCCTGAAGGACGGCGCCGATTCGGTCGGGGCCCTGGGCGCGCTCAATCGGGTCTACCTGAACATCGGCCTCTTCAGCGAGGAGTGGCTGCGGCACTTCAACCCGCTGCTGGGCGGGAAGCGCACCACCCCGATCCTGATCAAGCTCGCCCGCGAGAACTCGAGCTACTGGGGGGCCACCGAGGGCCAGACCGTCGACATGGCCCTCTTCTTCCTCAAGAGCACCGCGCCGCACCCGCTCAAGGACGCGCCCGGCGGCGGCGCCTATCTCGCCACCGACCCGGCGAAGATCCGGCGTGGCCGCGAGGTGTTCGCGGAGCGCTGCGCCCGGTGCCACTCGAGCAAGACGCCGGAGCCGCCCGCCACCCTCGGCCTGCGCGCGTGCGAGGGCCCCGGCTATCTCGAGTGCTTCAAGACCTACTGGCGCTGGACCAAGACCGACGACTACAAGCGCCGGATCCGCGAGCTCGTGCTCCGGGACGACTTCCTGACCGACAACTTCCTGGGCAGCGAGGTCCGGGTCCCGGTGACGCTGCTCGAGACCAACGCCTGCAGCCCGCTCGCCACCAACGCGATCCGGGACAATATCTGGGACAACTTCTCGTCCGAGACGTACAAGAACCTGCCCTCGGTGGGCGAGATCACGGTCCACAATCCGATCACCGGCGAGCCCTACCCGTACCGCATGCCGGCCGGCGGCCGCGGCTACACGCGGCCGGCCTCGCTGGTGAGCGTCTGGTCGACCGCCCCCTTCCTGCTCAACAACAGCGTGGGCCACTTCGAGAGTAGCCCGTCGGTCGAGGCGCGGATGCGCTCGTTCCAGGACTCGATCGAAAAGCTGCTCTGGCCCGAGCTGCGAGAGTACGACAAGCTGCTCGGCACCAAGGTGCCCGGCCTCATCGATCGGACCACCGCGCCCAGCTACCTGCGGATGCCCTCCGGCTACCTGCCCGACTTCCTGCAGCCCCTGATCGGACGGCTGCACCGGGTCTTCCCGACGATCTTCGGCGAGGGCGGCCTCGAGATCGGGCCCATTCCCACCGACACGCCGGTGGGCCTGCTGGCCAACCTGAACCTGCTCTCCGAGGATCCGAGCCTGGTCGAGCGGGTGAAGTACCAGGCCCGGGTGCTCGCGCTGCTCGTCAAGGCGAAGCACGACCTGGGCAAGCTCCCGGAGCGGGCCAGCGACACCGAGGCGCGGGCGGTTTTCGCGAACCTGGTGCCCGACCTGCTGAAGCTCAGCAAGTGTCCCGATTTCGTGGTCAACCGCGGGCACTACTTCGGCACCGGGTTCTTCCGCGATCCTTTCAAGGAGAGCGGGGAGGTCGCCGAGCCCGGCCTGAGCGACGCGGA
>DASZJM010000307.1:0-2182 GCA_035948165.1 Candidatus Methylomirabilota bacterium | reverse complement strand
GCCGCTCTGCACGCTGCCGCTGGCCTGGAGGTAGCTCGAGTCGGAGGTGCCGAGGGTGGCCAGCACGTTGCGCCCGCCGTCGAGCGAGGCGAGCACCTTGGCGATGGTGGGCCCATCCGGCCGCTCGTAGCCGGTGTCGTGCGTGCTGAGCATCACGTCCATGGCGGCTAGTAGGAGCGGGGCAGGCCCAGCACGTGCTCAGCCAGGTAGTTGAGCGCCATCTGCTGCGACACCGGCGCGATCTTGTAGAGGCGGATCTCGCGCCAGAGGCGCTCCACGTGGAACTCCTTGGCGTAGCCGTAGCCTCCGAACGTCTGGAGCGCGGCGTCGCAGGCGTTGAAGCCGGCCTCGGCCGCCAGCATCTTGGCCGCGTTGGCCTCGCGCCCGCAGGGCTTGCCGTGATCGAAGAGCCACGCGGCCTTGAGGCACATCATCTCGGCCGCGTCGAGCTGGGCCATCGCGTGGGCGAGCGGGTGGGCGATCGCCTGGTTCTTGCCGATGGGTCGGTCGAACACCACGCGCTCCTTAGCGTACTGCACCGCGCGGTCCAGGGCCGCGCGCCCGATCCCCACCGCCTCGATGCCGATGACGATGCGCTCCGGGTTGAGCGAGTCGAGCAGGTGGTAGAAGCCCTCCCCGACCGTCCCCACCACGTCGGTGTCGGGGATCTCCAGGTTGTCGATGAAGATCTCGTTGGAGTCGACCGCGGCCCGCCCGAGCTTGTGGATCAGGCGCACCGTGATCGCGCTTCGGTCGAAGTCGGCGAAGAACAACGTCATCCCTTTGAGCGGGCGGGCCGGATCGCGGTCGGCGGTGCGCGCGAGCAGGAGGATCCGGGTGGCGTGCTGGGCGTTCGTGGTCCAGACCTTCCGGCCGTTCACCACCCAGCGGTCGCCCTTCTTCTCGGCCCGGGTCGTGATGCGCGAGGTGTCGGTGCCCGCGTTGGGCTCGGTCACCCCGAACGCCATCACGGTCTCCCCGCTCACGATGCCGGGCAGGTACTTCCGCTTCATCGTCTCGGTGCCGTACTTGACGAGCGGAGTGGGCGGGAAGACGTAGAAGTGCACCGGCGAGCAGCCCGAGGTGCCCGCCCCCGACGCGCAGATCTCGTGCAGCATGAGGGCGGCCTCGGTGACCCCGAGCCCGGCTCCGCCGTACTCCTCGGGGATCGTGATCCCGAGCCAGCCGTTGTCGGCGAAGGCCTTGACGAAGTCGCTCGGATACTCGGCCTTGTCGTCCTTCTCGAGCCAGTAGTCGAGCGAGAAGGTGCGGGCCAGCGCCCCCACCTCTTTCTTGATCAGCTCCTGCGATTCGGTCAGCGCGAAGTCCATAGAGCCCGCCTCCTGGTCGGGCAAGAATAGCACGGCGGCCCGGGGGCTTGCCCCCCGTCGCCCCGGTCGGTATGCTGGCCGCCATGAACGAGACCACGCCGGCGATCCAGGACTATCTGGGGGCGATCTACGACCTGGCCGGCAGCGACAAGCCGGTCATCGGCGCGCGGCTCGCGCGCCACATGCACGTCTCCGCGCCGTCGATCACCGAGGCGCTGCGACGCATGCAGAAGGACGGCTACATCCGGGTCGGCGGCCGCAAGGAGATCCGCCTCACCACCAAGGGCCTCGGCATCGCCGAGACCATGGCGCGGCGGCATCGGCTGATCGAGCGGTGGCTCACCGACGTGCTCGGGCTCGACTGGTCGCGCGCCCACGACGAGGCGCATCGCCTCGAGCACGCGCTCTCTCCGGTGGTCGAGGAGCGCCTCGCCGAGACTCTCGGCATGCCGAGCACCTGCCCGCACGGCAACCCGATCCCCGGGATGCCCGCCCCCGAGGCGCACCGGCCGATCCCGCTGAACCAGGCGCCCGCCGGTCACCCCTTCGTGGTCGAGCGCATCACCGAGGAGGCGGAGGCCGACCGGCAGCTCCTGCGCTTCCTGTGGGAGTCCGGCATCCGTCCGGGCAGTCGCATCGTGGTGAGCGAGATCGCGCCGTACGCGGGCACGGTGTCGATCGTGCTCGACGGCCGCACCGTGACCATGGGTCTCTCCGCCTCGAACAAGATCTGGGTGTACGACCCGATGGAGCCCGAGCCCGCGGCCCGCCCGAAGGCGGCGCGCGCCCGCCGTCCCGTCAAGTCCCGCGCCTGATCGATGGCGGTCAAGGCGCTCTACGCGCTGCAGAAC
>DASZJM010000306.1:0-5314 GCA_035948165.1 Candidatus Methylomirabilota bacterium | reverse complement strand
AGCCCGGAGCGGCCGCTGACCGTGCTGCACCTGGTGGCCAACCGCTGGTGGACCGGCAGCGCGGAGCCCGTGATCCGCCTGCTGATCGGCCTCCGCGCGCGCGGCCACCGCGTGCTGCTCGGGCTGATCGCGGGCGATCGCTTCGAGCAGAAGGCGCGCGAGGCCGGCCTCGAGCCCCTCCCGGGCCTCTCGCTGGAGGTGCGCGGCAATCCGCTCCGCGCGCTCGGCGACCTGCGGCGGGTCCGACAGGCGGTGCGGGCCGAGGGCGTCGACGTCGTCCACGTCCACCACTCGCACGATCACTGGCTCGGCTGGCTCGGCCGCGGTCCCGCCGGCCTCGTGCGCACCTTCCACAACGCGCGCGCGGTGCGGCTCCACGGGGTCTCCCCGTGGCTCTACCGGCGCACCGACGCCCTGATCGCGGTGAGCCGCGAGATCGAGGAGCGCGGCCACCGCGCCGGCATCCCGCCCGCGCGGCTCGCGCGCGTCGACGGGGTGGTGGACCTCCAGCGCTTCGAGGACGGCGACGGGGCCGCCATCCGCAAGGAGTTCGACCTCGGGAGCGCGCCGGTCCTCGGCTGCGTGGCGCGACTGGCGCCCCGTCGCGGCCACGAGCTGCTGATCCGCGGCTTCCAGCAGCTCCTGCCCGACTATCCGCAGGCACGCCTGCTCCTCGTCGGCAAGGGCGAGGCCCGCACCCGGCTGGAGACCCTGGTGGGCGATCTCGGCCTCGCCCGCGAGGTGCTGTTCGCGGGCTACCGCGACGCGGACCTGCCCGCGGTGCTGCAGGCGTTCGACGCGTTCGCCCTCATGGGCGCGGGCTCCGACGAGTCCTGCCGCGCGGCGCTGGAGGCGATGGCGGCGGGCCGCCCGGTGGTGGGACGACGGGTCGGGGCTCTGCCCGAGACGGTCGTGCACGGCGTCACCGGGCTGCTGGTCGACGACGATCGCCCGGAGTCGGTCGCGGCGGCGCTGCGGGCGCTGGTGGCGCAGCCGGAGCGCGCCCTCGCGATGGGGCGGGCCGGGCGCGAGCGGGCGCAGGCCCTCTTCGGCCCCGACGCCCACGCCGCGCAGGTCGAGCGGATCTATCGCCGTGTCCTGGATGCGCGCGAGCGCGGCCGGTGACGGTCCTCCAGATCGTCTCGTGCCGCGGCTGGTCGTCCGACGCCTACTGGGCCGCGCGGGCCACCGTGGAGCTGGAGCGCGCGGGCCACGACGTCACGCTCGTGTGCAAGCGGCGCAGCGAGGAGCGCGTCATCCGGCGCGCGCGTGAGGCGGGGGTGAGCCGCATCGAGACGCTGAGCCTCCGGAGCGGCCTCGGTCCGCTCGCCGACGCGCTCGACCTGCAGCGGCTGGTCGCGTGGCTGCCGGGGGCCCAGGTCCTCCACGTCCACCGCAGCAAGGAGCACTGGCTGGCCGCGCTCGCGAACCGCATGTCCTCCCTGCGCCGCCCGCTGGTGCGCACGCGGCACATCGTGCAGCCGGTGCGGCCGCACGCGCTCAACCGCTGGCTCTACGGCCGCGCCACCGATCAGGTCGTCACCGTGACCGAGGCGATCCGTCGCCAGCTCGTGGCGGGTGGGCTCGGGGTGGAGGACCGCGTGGTCACGATGCCGGGGGGCGTCGACGCGGAGCGCTTCCGCCCTCCCGCGGGGCCGGCGCCGGAGCGCGGCATCCGGTCGACGCTCGGGCTGCCGGCCGACGTGCCGATCGTCGGCCTCGTGTCGGGCTTCCGGGTGATGAAAGGGCACCAGACGGCCGTCGAAGCGGCCGCGCGCCTCGCGGCGACGGGCCGGCGCGTCCACCTGCTGCTGATCGGACAGGGGCCCTTCGTCCGGAAGGTGCGCGCGCAGATCGGGGCCGCCGGGCTCGGCGAGCGCATCTCGATCCTGGGCTATGTCGACGACCTGCCCGCCGTCTTGGCTGCGCTCGACGTGGCGCTCTACCCGGCGCTCGAGTCCGACGGGATGTCGCGCGTCCTCTTCGAGTACCTGGCCGCCGGGGTGCCGGTGGTGGCGAGCCGCGTCGGGGTCGTGCCCGAGATCCTGGAGGACGGTCGCACCGCGCGCCTGGTGCCGCCCGGGGAGGCCGCGCCCCTGGCCGAGGCCATCGCGGGGCTGCTCGACGATCCGGCCCGCCGCGCCGAGATCGGCGCGGCCGGAGCCGCTCTCGTCCGCGCCCGGTACTCGGGCGCCCGTCTCGCCGAGCGGCTGACCGCGCTCTACCTGTCACTCGGGGTGGGCGAGGTGCCGCCGTCGTCGTGAGGCGCCCGGCGTGAAGGTCTCGGTCCTCTGCTTCGACGTCTCGGACAACGCGGTCGGCCGCGCCTGGCTCCTGGCTCGTCTGCTCGAGCCGCTCGGGGCGGTGGAGATCGTTGGCCCGCGCTTCGGTCCGGCGGTGTGGGAGCCGCTCGCCGAGGAGTCGATCCCGGTCCGCGCGCTTCCCGGCGCGCGGCTTCCGGCGCTCGCGGCCCGGCTGCCTGCGCTCGCGCGCCTGGCCGACGGCGACCTGCTCTACGCCTCCAAGCCGCGGCTCACCAGCGCCGGCGTCGGCTACCTCGCGCGCCTGGTCGGCCACCGGCCCCTCCTGCTCGACGTCGACGACTGGGAGGTGGGCTTCTTCCTGCGCAGCGGGTTCTGGGGGACCGTCGGTCGAGTACTGAATCTGTCAAATTCCAGAGGACTTAGCTGGACCTGGATGATGGAGCGCATGATGGGGCTCGCCGACGGGGTCACGGTGGCCTCGCGCTTTCTCGAGCAGCGCTTCGGCGGCGTGCTCATCCCCCACGTGCGCGACACCGACCGCTGGGCGCCCGGGCGCGCCGATCCCGGGCCGGCCCGCGACCGCCTCGGCGTCGACAAGGAGCGCGTGGTGATGTTCCTCGGCACACCGCGGGCCTACAAGGGCGTGGAGGATCTGGCCGGCGCGGTGGCCCGGATCGGCCGGCCCGACGTGGTGCTGGCCATGGTGGGCACCGATCCCCACTCGGAGACCGGACGCGCGGTGATCGCGCGGCACCCAGCGACGCGCCTCGTCGGCCGCATCCCGATCGCCGAGGTCCCGGCCTACCTCGAGGCCGCGGACGTGGTGGTGGTCCCGCAGCGCGAGAGCAGCGACACACGCGGACAGGTCCCCGCGAAGCTGTTCGACGCGATGGCGCTCGGCCGGCCCATCGTCTCGACGCGCGTGTCGATGATCCCGGAGATCCTCGAGGGCTGTGGCGTCCTGGTGAGTCCGGGCGACGTGGCCGGGCTCGCCGGCGCGATCACCGGGCTGCTCGACCGGCCGGACGAGGCGCGCGCCTTCGGAGCGGCGGCGCGCCGCCGCGCGGTGGAGCGCTACAGCTTCGAGGCGGCGCGCCGCGTCCTGTTCCCGCTGGTGGAGCAGGTCAGGGCGCGGCGGTCCCGCGCGGCTCCCCGCGCGAGCCGATGAAGCTCGGCCTCGTCTGCCGCCCCTTCTCCTTCCACGGCGGGATCGAGACCGCCACCGCGGGGCTGCTCGGCGCGCTCCGGCGCGAGGGGCACGCGGTCGAGCTGATCAGCACGCGGCGGCAGCCCGACGTGCCCGGCGTGCCGGTGCATCGCGTCCCGGTCCTGCGCCATCCCTCCACGCTGCGGCTGCTCTCGTTCGCGCTCGCCGCGCAGCGGGAGGCGGCGCGGCACGGTTACGACCTCGTGCAGAGCCACGAGCGCGCGCTGCGCCAGGATCTCTACCGCGCGGGCGAGGGATGCCACCGCGCCTACCTGGCCGCGATGGGCCGCCGGCTCGGCGCCGATCCCTACCACCGCCTCGTCTGCGCGCTGGAGCGCCGCATCTTCCGGCTGCGGGCCGCCCGCCACGTGGTGGCGATCTCGCGGCTGGGCAAGGCGGAGATCGAGCGGCTCTACGGCACCGCGCCGTCGGACGTGACGCTCGTCTACAACGGCGTCGACCTGGAGCGCTTCCATCCGGACCATCGCGCGCGCCACCGCGCGCCCACCCGGGAGCGGCTCGGCATCGATGAGGAGGCGTGGACCGTGCTCTTCGTGGGCTCGGGCTTCGAGCGCAAGGGACTGGGGCCACTGCTCGAGGGCTTCGCGCGTCTCACCGACCCGGGGCGGCGCCTCGTGGTGGCCGGCAAGGGCGACGTCGCGGGCCACCGCCGCCTGGCCGCGCGCCTGGGCCTCGACGACCACGTGGTCTGGACCGGCCCCGTGCCCGACGTGGAGCGGCTCTACGCCGCGGCGGATGCGGTCGCGCTGCCCGCCCGCTACGAGCCCTTCGGCAACGTGCACCTCGAAGCGCTCGCCTCGGGGGTGCCGGTGCTGACCAGCGCTCGGGCTGGCGGCTCCGAGATCGTGCGCGCGGGCGACAACGGCTGGGTGGTCGACGAGGTTGCGGCGGCGCCGATCGCCGCCGGCCTGGCCGCCCTGCGCGACGCGCCGCCCGGCGGCTGGAGCGGGCGGGCCCGGGCGTCGGTCGAGGGCTTCACCTACGCAGCGCAGGCGCGGGCCTTCACCGCGCTCTACGACCGCCTGCGCCGCTGACCGTGCGTCCTGGCCGGGCCAAACCCTCGATTTTCATTGATCATTCGGGGGTGCGGGCATTACACTGCGAGACAATGTCGCCCGAGCGCCGTGCGCCCCGACCGGCCGTCTTCATGGACCGGGACGGCTGTCTCACCGAGGAGGTGGGCTACGTCAACCACCCGACCCGGATCCGCCTGCTGCCCCGGACGGCGCAGGCGATCCGACGCCTGAACCAGGCCGGCGTCCCCGCGGTGATGGTCACCAACCAGACCGGCATCGCGCGCGGCTACTTCTCGGAGGAGACGCTGCACGCGACCAACGCGCGCATGCGGGACGACCTGGCCACGGCGGGGGCGCGCCTCGACGGCGCGTACGTGTGCATGCATCATCCGACCGAGGGCCTGCCCCCGTATCGCGCCAACTGCGACTGCCGTAAGCCGCGCCCCGGCCTGCTCCACCGGGCCGCCGCGGATCTCGGCCTCGACCTGGCCGCGTCGGTGATGATCGGCGACAAGCTCTCCGACGTGGTCGCCGGCCACACGGTGGGAGCGGCGGGCGTCCTCGTGCTCACCGGCTACGGGCGCGGGGAGTGGGAATACCACGCGCACCGCGACGCGGTGAAGCCGGACCACGTGGCCGAAGATCTCCTCGACGCGGTGGAGTGGGCGCTCGCCCGCTCGACGGCGAGAGCGGGGACCTGACGTGTTCCCGCTGAAGCGGCTCCAGGCGGCGCTGGCCCGCCTCGCCGGACGGCGCGTGGTGGTGGTCGGCGATCTCATCGCCGACGAGTACCTCTACGGCAAGCC
>DASZJM010000305.1:0-11357 GCA_035948165.1 Candidatus Methylomirabilota bacterium | reverse complement strand
CAGCTTGGGCTCGAACCAGGTGCTCTTGGGCGGCATGACGTGCCCGCGGTCGGCCACCGCCATGAGCTGCTCGACGGTGGTCGGGTGCAGCGAGATACCCAGCGCGGCCTCGCCCGCGTCGACCTGGGCCTCGAGGGCCCGCAGGCCCCGGATGCCCCCCACGAAGTCGATGCGCGGGTCGGTCCGCTGGTCGACGATGCCGAGCACCGGCCCGAGCACCCGCTCCTGCAGCAGCGAGACGTCGAGAGCGCGGATGGGATCGCTCTGGTCGATCGAGCCGGCGGGCAGGTCGAGCCGCCACCAGCGGCCCGCGAGGTAGAAGCAGAACACGCCGGCCGCGGGTGGGACCGGATCCGCGGTGGGCGCGAGCCGACCCACGGCGGACAGGGCGGCGAGCAGGCCCTCCGCGTCGCGGCCGCCCAGATCGCGGATCACGCGGTTGTACGGGAGGATGTGGAGCTGCGCGGCGGGCACCAGCACCGCGAGCAGCCACTCGTGCGGGGCGTCGCGGCCCGGACCCGCTCCCTCCGCCCGCCGCGTCGCGGCCGCCCGCGCCGCCGCGGCCGAGCGGTGGTGGCCGTCGGCCACGTAGGCCGCCGCGACCGCGGCGAACGCGCTGCGGTACGGGGCGGGGTCGGCGACGCGCCAGACGGTGTGGGCGACCCCGTCTCCGCTGGTGAAATCGTCGAGCGGCGCGGCCGCCATCGTCTCCTCCACGAGCCGGTCGATCTCGGGCCGGCCGCGGTACGCGAGCAGGACCGGCTCGGCCTGCGCGGCGAGGGTCAGCACGTGGCGGGTGCGGTCGTCCTCCTTGTCGGGCCGCGTGGTCTCGTGCTTGCGGATGAGCCCGGCCTCGTAGTCGTCCACGCGCACGCCGCCCACCACGCCCACCTGGGCGCGGCCGTCCATCACCTCGCGGTAGAGGAAGAGGCGCGGCCCCGCCTCGCGGCGCAGCGCGCCCCGCGCGAGCAGGGCGGTCAAGCTCGCGCGCGCGGCGGCGTAGACGCGGGGATCGTAGGGTCCTACCGAGTCGGGCAGGTCGATCTCGGCCCGGCCGACGTGGAGGAACGAGAGCGGGTTGTCCGCCGCCAGACGGGCCGCCTCCGCGCGGCTCACCACGTCGTAGGGCGGCGACGACACCGCGGCCGCGGCGGCCGGCGTCGGGCGGATCAGGCGGAGCGGCTCGACGCGCACCGCCCGGCCCCTACTGGCGGAGCAGGGCCAGGGTCTGCTCGTGGAGCCGGCCGTTGGTGGCCAGCACCGAGCCGCCGTAGATCGTGGGGCGCCCGCTGAAGTCGGTGAGCCGGCCGCCCGCCTCCTCCACCAGGATCTTCACCGGGGCCGCGTCCCAGGGCTTGAGATCCGTCTCCACGTAGATCTCCGCCTTCCCGCCCGCGACGAGCCCGTAGCCGTAGTAGTCGCCGAAGCCGCGGGTGCGCCGGCAGGCGTCCACGAGCCGCACGAGCGGGTCCCAGAAGCCGCCCTCGCGCATCAGGTGCAGGTCGGAGTGGAGCAGGGTTGCCTCGTCGAGGCGCGCGCAGTCGGAGACGCGCAACCGCTCGCCCGCGCTCCACGCCCCGTCGCCGCGCCGGGCCCAGAACATCTCGCCCAGCGCCGGGTTGAGCATCACCCCCGCGGTGATCTCCCCCGCCTCCTCGAGACCGAGCAGCACCGCCCAGATCGGCACCCGCCGGATGAAGTTCTTGGTCCCGTCGATCGGGTCGATGATGAAGCGGCGCTCCTTCGACCCCTCCTCCCCGAATTCCTCGCCGAGGAATCCGTGATCGGGGTAGGCGCGGCGCAGGATCGCCTTGATGGCCTGCTCGGCCTCGCGATCGGCCTGGGTCACCGGTGTCTGGTCCGGCTTGATCGTTACCTCGAAGCCGCCGCGGTAGTACGTCATGGCGACCTCGCCGGCCGCCTCCGCGGCCCGGATCATCGCGGCGACGACGTCCGGAACCGCCGGGGTCACTCCTGCCACTCGCCCCGCTCGACCAGGACCTCCTTGAACACGTCGAGCGCCTCGACCACCACCGGCATCCCGCCGTAGGTCACCTGCTGGAAGATGACCTCGGTCACCTCCTGGCGCGTGGCCCCCACGTTGAGCGCGGCGTGGATGTGGGCGTGCACCTCGTTGCGACGGTTCAGCACCGTGAGCGAGGCCACCGCGCAGAGCTCGCGCTGCTTCTGGGAAATCACCTCGCGGCTGTAGAGCTTGCCGGTGAAGAACATGCTGAGCTCGCGGGCCAGATCCTTGTCGAACTTCTTCCAGGTGTCGAAGCCCACCCCGCTCTTGATCGAGTGGAAGAGCATGCGGGCGGTCCGGCGCGTGGTCTCCTTCAGGGCCTCGTCCATGCGTTGTCCCTCCATTTCGCGCTATAGTACCTTAATCGTTAGCATCCCATCCCCGCTCAGAGGAGATCGCATGGCCAAGATCGAGCGCTACGCCGCCAAGGGTGTCTGGGATCCGCCGACCTACTCGCAGGCCGTGAAGGTGAGCGGCGCCCAGACCATTCTCTACCTCGCGGGCCAGGTCGCCTACGACGACAAGGGCGGCCCCGCGCACCGCGGGGACTTCAAGGGGCAGGCCCGCGCCGTCTTCCAGGCGATCAAGGCCCAGGTCGAGGCGGGCGGCGGCACGATGGACAACATCGTCAAGATCAACACCTACCTCACCGATATCCGCCATCGCGCCGACCTGGGACCGATCCGCGAGGAGTTCCTCGGCAAGAAGACGTGCGCGTCGACCCTGGTGGCGGTGGCGGCGCTCGCCATGCCGGAGTGGCTGATCGAGATCGAAGCGGTCGCCGTCCTCTAGGCGGGCCCCAAGCAATCGTGCCCGAGCTGAACCCGTACATCTTCCGCGCCTACGACGTGCGCGGCAAGGTCGGCGGCGACATCACGCCGCCGGTCTTCGAGCAGGTGGGGCGGGCCTACGGCACCCTCGTGAAGCGGCGCGGGGGCCGGACGGTGGCCCTCGGCATGGACAACCGCGTATCGTCGACCGCCCTCAAGGCGGCCTTCGGCGCGGGCCTCCTCTCCACCGGGCTCGACGTCGTCGACATCGGGGTCAACCACACCCCGCTCCTCTACTTCGCGACCGCCCACTGGGGGCTCGACGGCGGGGCCACCGTGACCGGCAGCCACAACCCGGTGTCGGACAACGGGGTCAAGATGGTGCACGCGGCCGCCGCGCCTCTCAGCGAGGACGAGATCCAGGGTCTCCTCGCGACCATTCGGTCCGGCGACTTCGAGCGTGGCCGCGGAAGCCAGACCGCGCGCGACCCCCGCGAGGACTACCTGCGCGCCATCACCGGGCACGTGCGCCTCGCGCGGCGGCTCAAGGTCGTGGTCGACGCGGGCAACGGCATCGCCGGCGTCTTCGCCCCCGAGCTGCTGCGCCGGCTCGGCTGCGAGGTGGTCGAGCTCTACTGCGAGTCCGACGGCACCTTCCCCAACCACCTCCCGGACCCGGAGATGGAGGAGAACATGCGGGACCTGGTGGCCAAGGTCACCGAGGTCTCCGCCGACGTGGGGCTCGCCTACGACGGCGACGCCGATCGGGTGGGGATCGTGGACGAGAAGGGGCGCCGCCACGAGGCGGACCTGCTGCTCGCGATCCTGGCCCGCGACCTGCTCGGCCGCCACCCGGGGGCCAAGATCATCTTCGATGTGAAGTCGTCGCAGGTCCTGGTCGACGACATCCGCCGGCACGGCGGCCAGCCGATCATGTGGAAGACCGGCCACTCGCTGCTCAAGCGGAAGATGCGCGAGGACTCGATCCTCCTCGGGGGCGAGATCTCCGGTCACATGTTCTTCGGGGAGAACTGGTACGGGGTCGACGACGGCATCCTCGCCTCCTGCCGCTTCCTGCAGCTGGTGGCCGCCGACGCGCGCCCCGCCTCCGCGCACTTCGACACCCTGCCGCAGCTGCACTCGACGCCGGAGCTCAAGGCCCCCTGCCCGGACGACCGCAAGTTCCAGCTCGTCGCGGAGCTGGCCGCCGAGTTCAAGCGCCGCTACGAGACCATCGACATCGACGGCGCCCGCATCATCTTCCCGGAGGGCTGGGGCCTCGTGCGGGCGTCGAACACCAACCCGTACCTCACCCTGCGGTTCGAGGGCCGCACCGCCGCCGCGGTCGACGGGATGAAGCAGATCGTCTACGACGCGCTTCGCCGCTACCCCTACGTGACCCTTCCCCACTAACCCTCTCCCCTCCGGGGAGAGGGCAGGGTGAGGGGCCCAGAGGGTGAGGGGGCCCAGAGGGTGAGGGGTCTGGCCTTACGCGAGCGCGAGCCGCACCGCCTCCCCGAGCCCGCGCGCGAGCCGGCAGTCCCGCGGCCCCCAGAAGCCGCCCGGGTCGAGCAGGATCCCGTCGAGCCCGGCCCCGCGCGCGCCCAGCACGTCCACCGAGTAGAGATCGCCCACGTACACCGCCTGGTCGGGGCGGACCGCGGCCTCGCGCAGGCCGAGCTCGAAGATGCGCGGGTCCGGCTTCTCCACGCCCACCACCGAGGAGTCGATGATGAAGTCGAGGTGCGGGGCGAGCCCGGTTTCCTCCAGGATCGACCGCACCGAGCCGTTCGAGTTCGAGATGACCCCCGCCACCAGGCCCGCCGCCCGCACCCGGCGCACCGCCTCGAGGGCCTCCGGATCGGCGCGGTTCCAGAGCCCCACCGGCAGGTTGTAGCCGCGGCGCCAGCGCGCGATGGCGTCGATCTCCGCCTCGTCGGTGACGGCCAGGTGCTCGAGCAGGTAGCGCAGGTAGCGCCCGTGGGTGGTCGCGCTCTCGGTCGACCGGCCCGGAGCCAGGTGCGGGTCGAGGCGCACGCGGGCCCGCAGCTCCGCCTCCTCCACCTGCTCCGCGCTGACCGCGCGGCCCCGGGCCACGAGCTGCTCGGCGATGATCCGGTAGTTCATCCGCAGCAGGGTGTTGCCGGCGTCGAAGATGACGGCGCGCACGGACTCATTATAATGAGGCCGCCCATGAACGCCGCCCGGCTCCTCCTCGCCGCGACCGCGTGGGCCGACCACGGCGGCCCGGCGCACGCGGAGAGCGCGAGCCCGCTGATGGCGGCTCTCCTCGCCGGCCTCCTCGCCCTGGCCGCGGGCGTGCTGATCGTCATCATCGTGATGCGGCTCACCCGCGGCTCCGGCTCTCCGCGCGACTCCCGATGATCGCCTTCGGCGTCGTGGCGCGCTGGCTGCACCTGGCCGCCGGTCTCGGGCTGGTGGGCCTGGTCGCCGCCTCCCTGCTGGTGGGCCATCGCGATCGGCCGACCGTGCTCGCGTGGGAGGCGCGCACGCTCCGCTGGGCCCGCGCCCTCGCTGGGCTCGTGCTCGCGACCGGGCTCGCCACCCTCGCGCACCAGTCGGCGGTCGTGACCGGACGCGCCGGCGCCGCGCTCGAGGTCGGCGAGTGGGTGCGGCTGCTCGGCCACAGCCAGTTCGGCACCGTGTGGCTGGTGCGCCAGGGGCTCCTGCTGCTCCTCGCCGCGCTGCTCCTGCTGCGGGAGCGCGAGGACTCCGCCGCCGATCGGCTGGCCCTGCGCGTGGAGGCCGGGCTCCTGGCCGGCGCCGGCCTCGCCGCCGCCGCGTGGGCCGGGCACGCCGCCGCGGTGGACGGCGTCGGACTCCCGGCCGCGCTGCTCGACGCGCTCCACCTCCTCGCGGCCGGTGCGTGGCTGGGGGCGCTCCTCCCGCTCGCCGCGCTGCTGCGCTCCGCCGCCCGCGAGGAGGGCGCGGACGCGCGCCCGTTCGCGGTACGCGCGGTGCGCGGCTTCTCCCGCCTGGCCCTCACCGTCATGGTCGTGCTGGTGGCCACCGGGCTCGCCAACACGTGGTTCCAGGTCGGCAGCGTGCCCGCGCTGGTCGGCACGTCCTACGGGTGGCTGCTGCTCGCGAAGGTCGCTCTGCTGCTCCCGATCCTGCTCCTGGCCCAGCACAACCGGCGCCGCCTCCTGCCGCGGCTCGGAGGCGACGGCGACACGGTGGGGCGCCCCGCCATGGCGCGCCTCGGGCGCTTCGTGATCGCGGAGGCCGGGCTCGGCCTGCTGATCGTGCTGCTGACCACCGGGCTCTCGCTCTCCCCGCCCGCGGTCCACGATCCGATCTGGTGGCCGTTCTCCGAGCGCTACGCGTGGGACGTGGCCGCCGCGCTGCCGGGCGGCCCGACGCGCGTGCTGATCGGCGCGCAGCTCACGTTCCTGGGCGTGCTCGCGCTCATCGTGGGCCTGCTGCTCCGCTCCTGGCGCGTGATCCTGGTCGGCGCGGGCAGCCTCGCGGTGGTCGCCGGCCTCTGGATCGCGCTGCCGCCGATGACGGTGGACGCGTACCCCACCACGTTCCGCCGCTCGTCGGTCCCCTATCACGTGGTCTCGGTGGCGAGCGGCGCCGCGCTCTTCCGCACCCACTGCGCCACGTGTCACGGCGCGGGCGGCCGCGGCGACGGCCCGGGCGGCGCGGGGCTGCCGCGGCCGCCCGCCGACCTCACCGCGCCGCACACCGCGCAGCACACCGCGGGTGACATGTTCTGGTGGCTCACCCACGGCATTCCCGCCGGCGGCATGCCGCCCTTCGGCGCGGTGCTCGCCGAGGAGGAGCGCTGGGACCTCATCAACTTCATCCGCACGCTCGCGGCCGGCGACCAGGCCCGCCAGATGACCGCGCTGGTGCCGCCCGGGCGGCCGTGGCTCGTGGCGCCGGATCTGGCCATCGTGGTCGGGCCCGCCCCGCCGCGCAGCCTCAAGGACCTGCGCGACCGCTGGATGGTCCTGCTCGTGGTCTTCACGCTGCCGGAGTCGCGCGCCCGCCTGGGGCAGCTCGCCGAGGCCTACAACACGCTGCAGGCGCTCGGCACCGAGGTGGTGGCGGTGCCGCAGGGCGATGGGAGCGAGATCATCCGGCGCCTGGGCGCCCGGCCCCCGATCCTCTACCCGGTGATCACCGACGGGGCGGCCGACATCGCCACGACCTACGCGCTGCTCGGACGCGGCCTCGGCCCCGCATCCCTCTCGCCGCGCGCCGCTCCCCCGCTCCACGTCGAGTTCCTCGTCGACCGCCAGGGCTACATCCGCGCGCGCTGGCTGCCCGGGTCGCCGGGACCCGGATGGGACACGATGCGGACCCTCGTCGAGCAGATCCAGCTCATCGACACGGAAACCCCGGCGGGGCCCGCGCCCGACGAGCACGTACACTAGGGCCGCGATGCGACTGTGGCGGGTCGTCGTGCTGATCAACCTCGCCCTCGGCCTGGGGCTCGTGCTGGGCTATCTCGCGTGGGGTCGCGAGACCGCCCGGCTCGCCGACGAGCTCGAGCGCGCCCGCCGGCAACAGGCGGTGGCCGGTGTCGAGCGGACCTGGCAGGCGCGCGGCGTGGTGCGCGCGGTGCTGCCCGAGCTGAACGTGGTGGTGCTCACCCACGAGGACCTGGTCGGCTACATGGGCTCGATGACCATGGGCTTCCGCGTCCACGACCCGAAGCTCTACGAGGGCCTCGACATCGGCGACCGGGTCCGCTTCACCCTCACCGGCGTGGCGCCCAACGTTGAGATCACCGCGCTCGCGAAAGAGGCCCCGTGAAGCGGGGCCATCACGGTTGCCCCAGCGGGAAAGAGGCCCCGTGAAGCGGGGCCATTACGGTTGCCCCAGCGGGAAAGAGGCCCCGTGAAGCGGGCCCACTACGGCTGTCCTCAAGGCGCCGTGATCGGCCTTGCCCTCGTGCTCGTCCTCGCGCTCGCGCCGGCGGCCCGGGCCGCGCATGGCGGCGGGCCCGCGGTGGCGTCCACCGAGCCCGACTATCTGAAGTGGCTGATCGAGTCGCGCCAGCCGGTGGTGGTGATCGACCTTCGCCCGGCCGCGGAGTACCGCGCCGGCCACCTGCCGGGCGCGCTCTCGGTGCCGATGGCGGAGCTGGACCGCCGCTTCGCCGAGATCCCCACCACCCCGATGGTGGTGCTCTACTGCCGCTGCTCGGTCGAGGAGGCGGCCACCGCCTACGCCTTCCTCGAGACCCGCGGGTACGGCAACCACGTGGTCCTGCAGGAGGGCTTCGACGGCTGGACCCGCCGGCGCTTCCCGCTCGTGAAGTAGCCGCTTGACTCTCGAGGGGCGCGACCGGTGGCTCGCCTTCTACGTTCCCATGAACGAGGCCAACCGTCTGGCCCGCTGCCTCGGCATGACCGCGCGTCCCTGCACGCCGATCTTCGAGCTCACCGAGCAGCTCGTCGGCCACCTGGGCGCCGCGGTGGTGCGCGCCTACCTCGAGGGCGACGAGCGCGGCATCTCGGGCGCCCTCGCGGTGCGGGCGCGGGCCCCGATCCTGGCGCGCAGGACAGCGCGCTGGCCCTCGCGCGGCCGGAGACCCCGGACGCGGGCGACGACGTGCGGCAATGGCTCGACCGGGTGAACCCGGGCGACTTCGAGCCCGGATCCGCTCGCTGATCCCTACTTCTTCGTAGTCGGCCACTGGTCCATCGGCAAGCGCGCGATCGGCGCGTACTTGCCGCCGCCCGCGGGCTTGAAGATCGAGGTCTCGCCCTCCTTGACCTCGAACCAGTCTCGGCCGAAAGCGTCGAGGATGTTCGGCTTGTGCGTGACCACGTGGGTGTTGGTGCCCGGATCCGGCGGCGTCCCGACGATGGTGCGGAGCGCCTGGGTCCGGCGGTTGTTCTCGTTCGGGCTCACCACCAGACCGCCCTCGCTCACGTCGAGCGTGGTCTCGGGCTCCTTGCCTCCGACGAGCCGCGCGGTCTCGACCGCGCGGTTGAAGCGGCTGGAGTACGACTTCCCGATCGGCACGCCGACCGCCTTGAAGACCTGGCCGATCGCCTTCGCCTCCGCGCGCCCCTTGTCGTTCAGCTGCCGCTGCTTGGCGACGTTGTCGAGGTTGAGCGGGTCGGTGTCCGCCTGGTCGGCGTGGGTGGCGCCGTGGCGGAGCACGATGACGTAGCCGCCGCCGCGGAGCATCTCCAACACGTCTGCCACCGATGGGGAGGACTGCCCCCACGCCGTCCCGAACACGAGACCCACGAATAGCACCGTGAGGCTCCAGGTCGCGATCGCCATGCTCTCCTCCTCCGTGATGGGCCCGTCGAGCTCCCTTCCGAAGCATGATACCCTCGCCAATGTTGCGCGCCATCGCGGTTCCGTGTTCTAGTACGGGCCAGTGATGACGTCGCGCCTGAACCATCCCTTCCGGATCGCCGCCGCTGCCCTGCTGCTCGCGCTGGTCGCGATCTCGCTGCCACTCCGGGCGGGGCAGCCCCGACACCTGCACCAGGCGACCAGCGCGGGCCTCTACAACGAGGAGCACGTCCTCGCGGCCCTCGAGTTCCTCGGCGGCGACGTCTCGCTGCCGGACGGTCCGCCGAGCGACTTCGTCGCGCTCGTCGTCAGCCCGTGCCCCGTGAGCCCCGCCCAGCGGCACGCCGACCCCGTCGCCAGCCTCGCCGATTCCCGCGCTCCACCCCGTCTCGCCTAGTCCTCTCGCGCTGTCACCGTAGTCGCCGCCCGCCGGTCCCCGGCCCGCCGGGCGATCCCAACTGTTCTCGAGAGGGAGGCACCCATGCGATCACTCGTCGGCGTCGGCCTGCTCCTCACCGGTCTGATCGTGCCCTCGCCCGCCGCGGCTCAGGAGGTGGAGACGCTGCGGAAGGAGCTGGAGCAGATGCGCAAGCAGTTCGACACCATGAAGGAAGGCTACGAGAAGGCGATCAACCAGCTCGGCGAGCGCCTCCAGCAGCTCGAGAATCGGCCGCAACCCGCCACGGCGCCTCCGCCCGCCGCGCCGCCGCCCGCGGCGGTCGCCCAGGCGCCGGCTCCCGCCGCGCCCGCGGTCACGATCAATCCCATGGAGCTCGCCCGCCCGCGCGAGCCCTTCTCGCTCTACACCCAGCGCGGACCCGGCCAGCTCCTGTTCGACATGGGGGTGACCGGTGATTTCATCGGCAACCTCACCCAGAGCAACGTCGACAAGGCCAACGCGGGCTCGTTCCCGGGGCGCGAGAACCGCTTCTTCCCGCGCGAGATCGAGCTCTCCCTCTTCGGCCAGATCGATCCCTACGCGCGCGCGGAGGTCCGCTTCGAGGCCGGCGAGGAGGATCAGGGCGGGATCAACCTGCACCTGGCCGAGGCCAACCTGACCCTGATGTCGCTGCCCTTCGGTACCCAGCTCAAGATGGGCCAGATGCGCAACCGCTTCGGTCTGCTCAACCCGGTGCACGAGCACGACCGGCCGTTCATCGACGCGCCCAACGTGCTGGCGCGCTTCCTCGGCGAGGAGGGGCTCGTCGAGCGGGGCGCCGAGCTCACCTGGGTGGCGCCCCTGCCCTTCTTCCTCGAGGCCTTGGTCGGCGCGTTCAACGGCGACAACGAGACCGCCTTCGGGCGCGGCAAGCTCACCGCCCCGCTCGTGACCGGGCGCCTGCGCACGTTCTTCGAGCTGGGCGACGAGAGCGCCATCCAGCTCGGAGCCTCGGTGGCCAACGGCGAGACCCCGGAGCGCCATCGCAACACCCTGCTCGGCTTCGACGCCAAGTACAAGTACCGGCCCGAAGGCTGGCAGCACCCGCTGCTGACCCTGCTGGGCGAGATGATCTACCAGAACCGGCGCGTCAACGTGCTGGGCGAGGACACCAACGGCGACGGCATCCAGGACACTCCGGACCAGACCCGCACCCGCAACCGCTGGGGCTGGTACGTGGGCGGCGAGGTGCAGCCCTTCCGCACCGGCCAGCTCGCCCGCTGGGCCGCGGGCCTCCGCTACGACTGGACCCAGTACCCGGTCATGCGCGGCCGCGAGTGGGCGGTCGGCCCGTACCTCGCGTTCATGCCGTCCGAGTTCCTCCGCTTCCGCCTCGGCTACAAGTACACCGAGCGGGCCGACCGGGACGGCTTCACCGACAACGGCGGGAGCGCCCGGAAGGTGGACGAGATCCTCTTCCAGGCCACGTTCATCATGGGCGCCCACCCGGCGCATCCGTTCTAGACTCGACGAGGAGACGATCATGTCCACGCGCCCACTCGCTCGCATGCTGAGTCCGCTCCTCCTCCTGCTCTTCCTCGCGATCGGCCTCGCGGCCGGCCCCGCGGACGCCGCGTCCCGGGTCCAGGTGGTGACGACCACGACCGACCTCAAGGTGCCCGCCTTCGAGGCCAACCGCCAGGCCTTCCTCACTCGGGTCGACCAGTCCCTCGAGCGCTGGACCGCGGAACTGGCCCCGTTCAAGGGCACGAAGGTGGTGGTCGATCACAACATGTGGATCTACTTCCTCACCCGCTTCGGCCTGGTGGAGGCGGGCTCGATCGAGGAGCGGCCCGGCATCCCGCCGACGCCGTCGCACCTCACCAAGCTC
>DASZJM010000304.1:0-5524 GCA_035948165.1 Candidatus Methylomirabilota bacterium | reverse complement strand
GTCTACCTGGATCGGCTCTTCAAGGGTGCCGCCGCGAGCACCCTGCCGGTCGAGCGGCCGAGCCGTTACTACCTGGCCGTCAACCTCAAGACCGCGCGGGCCCTGGGCCTCACGCTGCCGCCCTCGCTCCTGCAGCGGGCGGATCAGGTGCTGGAGTGAGGCGGTGGCTCGGGTGAGGCGGCGCGACGGGCGAAGGCCGAGGACCGGGCGAGCGTCTCGCGCACCCGCTTGGCCAGCCCGTCGATGCTGAAGGGCTTGGCGAGGAAGGCGCGGCCCGAGGGGGCGATGTCCGCGGTCTGGTAGCCCGACATGAGCAGGATCTTCGTCGACGGGCTCGCTTCCTGCACCCGGTCGGCCAGCTCGGTGCCCTTCATCAGCGGCATCACCACGTCGGTGAGCAGGAGATCGACCGACCGCTCCTTGACGATCCAGATGGCCTTCTGCGGATCTCCGGTCTCGATCGTGACGTAGCCGAGCCCGGTCAGCGCGACCTGCGCGACCGTCCGAACGTCGGCGTCGTCATCGACGATGAGAATCGTCTGGGGCATGGGTGGTCCCTTCGGTGAGAGGCTAGCGCCGCAGCAGTGGCAGCACGCCCCGCAGACGATGCCAGTCCGTCGCGCACGGGACGTGGAACCGGAGGGTGCGGCCGTCGGGGAGGCCGAGGTCCTGCTGCGCCTCACTCGGCAGGATGGGCAGATCGCAGCCGTCGCACGGCAGGCCGATGCCGAAGCCCTCCCAGACCCGGACCGGGTCGGCGATCGCGGGCAGCAGGCGCGCCGCGATCTTCTCGGCGATGCGGCGGGAGGCGGGGTTCATCGGGCCCGGGACGTCGGAGAGGAGACGCGCGAGGCGGCGCATGGCATCTACCGGCCGGGCCCGCGGTCGAGATCGGTCTGCTTCAGCCACTCGAGGTTCGTCCTGGTCCGCTTGCTGTCTTCCTCCAGCCGCTGCACGCGCTGGCTGTAGCGGCGGGCCTCGTCCTCGCGCACGAGGAGATCGGTGAGCGTGGCCTGCCAGGCGCGGGCCTCGGCGTCCCAGCGGCTGCGCGGATACTCGCTCAGCAGCCGGGTGAAGGTGTCGCGCGCGGCCCGGTAGTCGCGGAGGCCGCTGGTCGGGTCGACCTGGAGGAGACCTAAGCGATAGAGCGCCTCGGCGCGCTCGCTCCGCGCGTCGCGCTCGGGCGTGCTCGCCGCGGCTCGGGCCGGGACCGCCTCGACCCGCCGCGCCTCCGTCGACGATTGCGAGAGCGGCATCCAGGCCGGCCAGGCCCCGGTGCTGCACGCCGAGCAGGTGCCGAGGAGGCCCACCCCGAGGAGTGCCCGCGCGATGGTCGGGCTCACGGCGCGGTCAGGAGGCGGGCGACCGCCGCGTGCAGATCGTCGAGCGTGAACGGCTTGACCAGCACCGGCACGTCGAGCGGCGCCACGGTGGACTCGCCGGCCGCGTCGGTCTGTCCGGAGACGAAGAGGACGCGCGGACCGTCGTGGGGCCAGCGGGCCACGATCTCCCGGTGCAGCGTGGGCCCGTCGATCTCGGGCATCCGCAGATCGGCGATGAGGAGATCACACGCCTCCTCTTCGAGGAAGCGCAGCGCCTCGAGGCCGCTGGCGGTGGAGCGGACCGAGTGGCCGGCCCCGGTGAGCACCATCTCGGTCACCTCCCGCACGTAGTCGTCGTCGTCGACGAGAACGATCCGGGCGGTTGCGGGTGCTGACGGCGAGCGGCTCATCTCCTCTCCTCCGAATGGGCTGGCGGCCCGGTCTGCGTGGCTAGCGGCATCGAGGATGGAGCAACCGGGGTGCCAGGCGCCAAGGCCTGGTCAAATCGGCTGATACGGTAGATTTAGGAGGGATTTCCGCGTCCCCGGCGGTCCTCCTTGCCGCGGATTGTCAAGCGGCCGCCCAGCCCGGGCGGGCCCGTGGCATCGGCGCGCGAGCCCTTGTCAGGGGCGCCCGCCCGGTGAACTATGAGCACCATGAGCGAGCCCATCTCCGCCGCCGACCCCCATCCCCGCCGCCGCACCCGCGTACTCGACACCGAGATGGCTTACGTCGACGTGGGGGCCGGCGACCCGGTGGTCTTCCTCCACGGCAACCCCACCTCGTCGTATCTCTGGCGCAACGTCATCCCGCACGTGGAGGGCGCCGCCCGCTGCCTGGCGCCGGACCTCGTCGGCATGGGCGACTCGGGCAAGGCCCCCGCCGGCTCCTACCGCTTCGTGGACCACGCGCGCTATCTCGACGCCTGGTTCGACGCCATGGCGCTCCGCCGCGTGACGCTGGTCGTGCACGATTGGGGCTCGGCGCTCGGCTTCCACTGGGCCCGGCGCCATCCCGATCGGGTGCGCGGGCTCGCCTACATGGAGGCGCTCGTCCGGCCGGTGACGTGGGAGGAGTGGCCGGACGTCGCCCGCAAGGTCTTCCAGGCGATGCGCTCCCCGGGCGGCGAGGAGATGGTGCTGCAGAAGAACGTGTTCGTCGAGCGGATCCTGCCCGCGAGCGTGCTCCGCGGGCTCGGCGAGGCCGAGATGACGGTCTACCGTCGGCCCTATCTCGAGCCCGGCGAGTCGCGCCGGCCGACGCTGACGTGGCCACGGGAGATCCCGGTCGGGGGCGAGCCCGCCGACGTGGTGGCCATCGCGGACGCCTACGCCCGGTGGCTGGCCACGAGCGAGGTACCGAAGCTGTTCGTCAACGCCGAGCCGGGGACGATCCTCACCGGGGCGCAGCGCGAGTTCTGCCGGCGCTGGCCCAACCAGGAGGAGATCACGGTGAAGGGCACTCACTTCATCCAGGAGGACTCGCCCCGGGAGATCGGCGAGGCCGTCGCGCGGTTCGTGAGGCGGCTCGGAGGGTAGGCGACCGGTCACCGTGCACACCACTCACCGTGCACGCCCCTCACCGTGCACGCCCCTCACCCTGCCCTCTCCCCTGGGGGGAGAGGGAGAGATTGGCGGAGGAAGCCGCGGACGATGCGGAGGAACTCGTCGAGCCGGTCGTGATGCAGCCAGTGCCCGGCGCGGTCGATGCCGATCACGGTGGCGTCGCCGAAGGGCTCCGCGCGTCCGTCCTCGGCCGGATTGCCGGAGCGGCTCTCCTTGCCGTAGAGCAGCAGGGTCGGGCAGGCGATGCGTGACCAGAGCTGCTTGATGTCCTGCCCCCGCATGTCGTAGGGCGGGAACACCCGCACGTAGTTGTCGAACTTCCAGCTGTAGGTGCCGTCCTCGTTCTGGTTCACCCCGTGCACGGTGAGGTGCCGCGCCTGCTCCGCGGAGAGATGCGGGTTCTCGTCCTGCATGCGGCGGAACGCATCCTCGATGGAGGCGTAGCGGCGGGGCAGCCGGCCGGCCAGCCCGCGCTGCTCGCGGATCCACTCGTCCAGGCGCTGCGCGATCGTTCGGGAGGCGCGCTCGGCCCACGCCTGCGGCGAAGGCCCCAGGCCCTCGATGGCCACGAGTCGGGCGACGGTCTCGGGATAGAGGCCGGCGTAGCGCAGCGCCACGTTGCCGCCGAGCGAGTGGGCGATGATGGTGACCGGGGCCAGGCGCTGGCCGTGAATGAGCTGGGCGAGGTCGTAGATGTAGCCGGTCATTGAATAGCTGCCGTCGGCGGACCACTGGCTGTCGCCGTGGCCACGCAGGTCCGGCGCGATGATATGCCAGTCGTCGCGCAGTGCCGCGGCGGCCCAGTCCCAGTTGCGACAGTGGTCACGCCCGCCGTGGATCATGAGCAGCGGCGGCTTGTCGGGGTTGCCCCAGTCGACGTAGTGCAGCCGCAGGCGCTGTGAGAAGAAGGTGTGCGAGGCGGGGCCGGGCATGGCATCGGTCATCGGCGGGTCACCAGGTAGTCGACGGCGTGGCGGTGGCTCTCGAGGAGGCCGGCGAGCCGCGCGGGCTCTCCGCGGCCCCAGCCGCACTCGGTGGCCACCCCGAAGACGGACACCGCGTCGCGCGCCACGTCGATGCGCCGCCGGTCGCCTTCGCGGTCGTCGTGGTGGAGCAGGCCCAGGTAGAGGCGCAGGGGCGTGGGCAGGGCGAGGTCGCGCAGCGGCGCGAAGTAGGCCGCGTCGTCGCGCTCGCGCGGCACCGGCAGGTGGAGGAAGTCGACGCGGCGCTTCACCCCGGTCACGATGGCCCGCGCCAGCTCGGCGAGGATCGCGGTGTCCTTCGGCATCACCAGGTGCTGGTCGGCCGGGCTGCCGTAGCAGAGGTGGTAGCCCAGTTCCACGCCCGCGGGCACCGCGTCGCCCAGGCGGGCGAGCAGGGCGAAGATCCGCTCGCGGTGGTCGGCGGGGCGCGACGGGAAGTAGCCCTCGAGCACCAGCACCTCCTGGCAGATGTCCCACTGGATCGAGAGGTCGGCCGGCGGGATGCCCGCCACGATCCGGCCGAGGTCGCGGCGCAGCGCGCGCTCGTAGACGCGCTGGTAGTCGTCGTGGGCCCGCGGGCTCACGTACATGAACGCGCTCGACATCGGGGTGGGCAGGCAGACCTGGAAGCGCAGGTCCGCGGGGAGCGCGCCCTCCCGGCGCAGCCGCTCGAAGAGCGCCCACGACTGGAGCGCCGCGTCCGCGTAGCCGGTGAGGAAGTCGACGCCCTCCGGGTCGACGCCGGGACGGAAGCGCATCAGGTCGGTCCGGCGCAGCAGCGAGCCGTCCCACTGGCGCAGCTCCAGCAGCCCCGCGTCGCCGTCCACCTCCATGGCCGGGTGGCGCTCGAGCATGGTGCGCTGCCAGTAGATCCAGCGGCGCCGCTCGCCGGTCTCGCCGTCCGGCATCCGCGCGAGCACCGGGCCGAGCGTCGCGCCGAGGCGGCGGAAGACCGCCTCGGAGGTGGGCAGCGGCACGCTGCCGATCAGGTGGGCGAGCCCGCGCGTGTCGTCTCCGGTCACGAGATCACCGCGCCGCGCTCGAGCCGGGCCACCCGGTCCGCCACCGCCTTGGCGACGGCCGGCTCCCGCTCGGTCAGGAGGATGCTCACGCCCTGCGCGCGCACGTCGCCGATGAGGTGGGCCGCGGCGGCCCGGTCGTCGGCCGGCAGGCGGCCGAGGGGCTCGTCCAGCAGGAGGAGCCGCGGTCGCAGGGCCAGGGCCTCGGCGAGCGCGAGCCGTCCCATCGCGGCGGCGGGCAGGCCGTCGCGCCTCCGCCGCGCCTCCGCGGAGAGGCCCACCCGGTCGAGCAGCGCCGCGACCCGCGTGCGGGCGCGCGCGCTGGGCCACGCGGCCAGGATCGCGGCGACGGTGCCGAGGCGCGGCCAGCGCAGCGCGAGCGCCACCGCCTGCGCGACGGTCTGCGGCCACGGCGGCCGGGGCAGCTCGCCCGCGCGCACCAGGCCCTGCTGGGCCAGCTCGCGTGGCCCGAGCCCGGTGATCTCGCGCCCGTCGAAGATGAGCCGGCCCGATTCCGCGGGCAGGGCGCCGCCGAGGCAACGCAGGCACGCGGTCTTGCCCGCCCCGGCCGGACCGCACAGGGCCAGGATCTCGCCTTCCTCGAGCGTGAACGAGAGCGCGTCGAGGATGGGCGT
>DASZJM010000303.1:0-7102 GCA_035948165.1 Candidatus Methylomirabilota bacterium | reverse complement strand
CAGATCGCGGCGCTGAAGCGAGAGGGCTTGACGATCCTGCTCTCCGAGCAGAATCTCAAGTTCGCGGCGCGGCTGGCCGACCGGGCCTACATCATCGAGAAGGGCCAGGTCCGCTTCGACGGATCGATGGCGGCGTTGATGGGGGATGAGGGGATGCGGCGGAAGTATCTGACCATATAAACCACCCCTCACCCTGCCCTCTCCCCTGAGGGGAGAGGGGAATAGGGAGGCCGGAGGCACCATTGGCGGAGGCACCATTGAAAGTGCTGATCAGGAACATCGGGCAGATCGTGTCGGGGGACATCGCGCGGCCGCTCGTGGACGGCGACTCGATCGTCGCCGCCGACGGCAAGATCGTGGCGATCGGCCGCGGGCTCGACGAGGACGCGGACACCGTCGTCGACGCGCGGGGCAGCACGGTGGTGCCGGGTCTCATCGACTCGCACTGCCACCCGGTCTTCGGCGACTTCACGCCGCGCCAGCGCACCATCGACTTCATCGAGTCCGGCCTCCACGGCGGCATCACCACCATGATCTCGGCCGGCGAGGTGCACCTGCCCGGGCGGCCCAAGGACATCGTGGGGCTCAAGGCCCTCGCCATCGTGGCCGCCAAGGCCTACGCCAACCTGCGCCCGGCCGGCGTGAAGATGCACGCGGGGGCGCCGATCCTCGAGCTCGGAATGGTGGAGGAGGACTTCGCGGAGATGGCCCGCGCCGGCGTCAAGCTGGTGGGGGAGATCGGGCTCGGCTCGGTGCGGACCGGCAAGGACGCGGCCCCCATGGTGAAGTGGGCCCGCAAGCACGGCATGACCGTGACCATCCACACCGGCGGGCCGTCGATCGCGGGCTCGAACGCGATCACCGGGGAGGTCGTGCTCGAGGCGGACCCCGACGTGGTCGGGCACATCAACGGCGGCACCACCTCGATGAGCGATCGGGAGATCGACGCGCTGGTGGCGACCCGGATGGCGCTCGAGATCGTCCACTGCGGCAACGGCAAGACCGCGCTCCACGCCCTCCGCCGGGCCCGCGAGGCGAAGGCGACCGACCGCATCATCATCGGGCTCGATGCGCCGTCGGGCACCGGGGTGGTGCCGCTCGGCATCCTGCGCGTGCTCGCCCACCTGGTCTCGCTGGGCGAGGTCGCGCCCGAGGAGGCGGTGTGCATGGCCACCGGGAACACCGCGCGGGTCTACAAGCTGCCGACCGGCGTGATCGCGCCCGGGCGCGACGCGGACCTCTGCATCGTGGATGCGCCCATCGGCTCGCAGGGGCGCACCGCGCTCGAGGCGCTCCAGGTGGGCGACCTCTTCGGCGTCTCCATGATCCTCATCGACGGGCAGGTCAAGATCGGGCGGAGCCGCAACACCCCGCCCGCCACGCGCGCGGCGGAAGTGGTCCGGGGCCAGGGCCCCGCCGCAGGAGGGCACTGATGAAGATTCGCAAGCTCGTGACGGTGGTCGAGGAGATCCAGGAGGACGGCGGGCGGCGCCTCGAGAAGCCGCTCCACAAGGTGGCGGCGGTGGCGGTCATCGAGAACCCGTTCGCGGGCCGCTTCGTGGACGACCTGCAGGAGCTGGTCAAGACCGGCGAGGAGCTGGGCGACCTGCTGGGGCGGCGCGCGGTGATGGGGCTCGGGGCGCCGGTGCACTCGTACGGCAAGGCCGCCATCGTGGGCGTGGACGGCGAGTACGAGCACGCCGCCGCGATCCTGCATCCCACCCTCGGCACTCCGTTCCGGGCCCTGGTGCACGGGGGAAAGGCCATCATCCCGTCGGCCAAGAAGCTGGGCGGGCCCGGGACCACGATCGACGTGCCGCTCCACTTCAAGGACGCCGCGTTCGTCCGTACCCACTTCGACGCGATGGAGGTGCGGCTGAGCGACGCGCCCCGCGCCGCCGAGATCCTGGTCGCCCTCGTCGTCACCGACGGCGGCCGCCCCCACCCCCGCATCGGGGGCCTCACCATCGCCGACGCCAAGAAGGAGGATGGTCTCCGATGAGCGCCAAAGGCGCGAAGAGGCCAAACCGAAGCGCGAAGAAAATCGCAATTAAGCGCTCAAAAAAGAGAAGTCCCGGCAGCAGCAAGCCAGCGCGCTCAAAGAAGAGAAGTGTCAGTGTCAGTACCGCGGCGCGCCCAGAAGCAAGAGTTGGCCGCAACGCCAAGACCCCCCTCGCCAACGCGCTCGGCATCAAGTTCGGCCTCCGCCTCCCCAGCTTCGCCCTCGGCGCCCGCACCGCGACGCTCGCCCAGATGGGGGCCTACCTGCGGCGCGCGGAGGACCTCGGCTTCGACTCCGCGGTCTCCATCGATCACCTCCTGCTGACCCCGCCCGCCTATGCGTGCACCTGGCTCGAGCCGGTGGCGCTGCTGTCGGCCCTCGCCGGCGTCACCCGCACCATCAAGCTCGGCACCATGGTGCTGGTGCTGCCGCTGCGCAACCCGGCCTACTTCGCCAAGGAGTGGGCCACGCTCGATCTGCTGTCGGGCGGCCGCAGCATCCTCGGGGTAGGCGTGGGATGGCACGAGGAGGAGTTCGCCCTGATGGGCGTGCCGCACAAGGAGCGCGGCCGCCGGATGGACGAGATGCTGGAGGCGGTGACCGCCCTCTGGGCGGGCGAGCGGGTGACCTACGACGGCCAGTACTACAAGTTCCGCGATCTCACCATCGACCCCAAGCCGCTGCAGAAGCCGCACCCGCCCATCTGGATCGGCGGGGGGAGTCAGCCGTTCGAGAAGGTCTACGGGCAGACCGTCACCAACATCGACCCGGTGCTGCGGCGGATCGCCAAGTACGCGAAGACCTGGGTCCCGCACTCCTCGGCCACCGCGGAGATGGTGAAGGGTGACTGGGAGAAGATCCAGCGCTTCATGGGCGACTTCGGCCGCAAGCCCGGCGACATGAGCAAGGTCTACTCGAACTTCGTCTGGGTGCTCCGGAAGGGCCAGAAGCCGGAGACCGCGATCCCGCACTTCAAGGCCTACTCCGGCATGGATCTGCCGTACTGGCGGGAGTTCTATCTCTTAGGCGAGGCCGAGGAGCTGGCCGAGAAGATCCGCGCCAAGGTGGCCAACCTGGGCGGCTGCGAGCACATCGTGCTCAACCCGCTCGACTGGAGCATGGAGCAGCTCGAGCTGCTGGCCAACGAGGTGCTGCCCCGCGTGGCCAGACCGTGATCGGCGAGTGAGCGCGCCTCCACCGCCCCGCTACCTGGGCGCCCACGTCAAGCGGCGGGAGGATCCGCGTCTCCTGGCTGGGCGGGGAAGCTTCCTCGACGACATCACGCTCCCCGGGCTGCTGCACGCGGCATTCGTGCGCAGCGCCCACGCGCACGCGCTCGTGCGGGCGGTGGACCTCGAGCCCGCGCGCCGGGTGCCCGGCGTGGTCAGCGGGCTGACCGGCCGCGACCTCGACGGGGAGGTGGGCCCGCTCGTCCCGCGGCTCGAGGGGCCCGGCTTCGCGCCTACCGCGTGGCCCGCGCTCGCCCTCGAGCGCGCGCGCTTCGTCGGCGAGCCGGTGGCGGTGATCGCGGCGGAGAGCGCCTACGCGGCGGTCGACGGCGCGGCGGCGGTCGCGGTCGACTACGATCCGCTCCCCGCGGTGGCGGACGTGACCGCCGCCCTCGCGGCCGGCGCCCCCCGCTTGCACCCCGAGCACCCCTCCAACGTGCTCTTCGAGCGGGCCGACCGTCAGGGCGACGTCGAGGGCGGCTTCGCGGACGCCGCCGTGATCGTGCGCGAGACCTTCGTCCACGCGCGCTGCTCGGCCTCCCCGCTCGAGGGGCGCGGGCTGATCGCGCGATGGGCGGACGGCGGGTTCACCCTCTGGACCGGTACCCAGGTGCCCCACGTGTTCCGGTCGGGCGTGGCCCGCGCCTTCGGGCTGCCCGAGGCGCGCGTCCGCGTCATCGTGCCGGACACCGGCGGGGGCTTCGGCCAGAAGATGCACCTCATGCCCGAGGACCTCGCGGTGGCCGCGCTGGCCCGGCGCGCGGGCCGGCCCGTGAAGTGGATCGAGACGCGGCGCGAGAACCTCGGCACGGCGACCCAGGCCCGCGAGCAGCGCGTGGAGATCGAGGCCGCGGCGGATGGAGACGGCACCCTGCGTGCGCTACGGGCGCGGCTCGTGTCCGACGTGGGCGCCTACCACGTCTACCCGCTGACCGGCGCGCTCGAGGCGCTCGGCGCCGCGTCGATCCTGCCGGGCCCGTACCGCACCCCGGCCTACGCGTTCGAGATCACCGCGCTCGCCACCACCAAGCCGCCGCTCGGCGCCTATCGCGGGGTGGGCATGAGCATGGGTGCCTTCGTGATGGAGCGCACGATCGACCTGGTCGCGGACCGGCTCGGGCTCGATCCTGCCCTCGTCCGCCAGCGGAATCTGATCCCGCGCGACGCCTATCCGTTTACCTCGGCCACCGGCTTCGTCTACGACAGTGGGGATTTTCCGAAGGCGCTCGAGACCGCGCTCACCCTGTCCGGCTACGAGCGGCTCGTGCGCGAGCGAGAGGCCGGCCGCGGGCGCGGGCGACTGCTCGGGATCGGGATCACGTGCTACACCGAGTACACCGGCATCGGCTCCGAGACCTACCGTCGGCGCGGCATGACGGACGTGCCGGGGACGGAGGCGGCCACGGTTCGTCTGGAGGCCGACGGCGGGGTGACCTGCCTCGTCTCGTTTCCCTCGCAGGGGCAGGGGCACGCCACCACCACCGCCCAGCTCGTCGCGGACCAGCTGGGCGTGCCGATCGAGGTGGTGACGGTGCGGCAGCCCGACACCGACGAGGCGCCGCCCGGCACCGGCACCTTCGCGAGCCGCGGCGCCGTCGCGCAGAGCGGGGCGGCCGATGCGGCGGCGGCCACCGTGCGCGCCGCGCTCCTGGTCGCGGCGGGCGGGCTCCTCGAGGCGAGCCCGGCGGACCTGGTGCTGGCCGACGGGATGGTACGGGTGCGCGGCGTGCCCGACCGTGGCGTGACGGTGGCGGAAGTGGCGCGGCGGATCCACGCGGCGCCCGACGGCGGGGGCGCACGGCTCGCCGCGACCCAGCACTTCGATCCGCCGGGGCCCACGTTCTCCGGCGCGGTCCACGTCGCGTCGGTGGAGGTCGATCGGGAGACCGGGCGGGTCGCGGTGCGTGACTACGTGGTGGTCGAGGACTGCGGCCCGGTGATCAACCCGATGATCGTGGAGGGGCAGATCCACGGCGCGGTCGCCCAGGGGATCGGCGAGGCGCTGAGCGAGCGGCTCGTCTACGACGGAGACGGCCAGCTCCTGACCGGTACGCTGATGGACTACGCGCTGCCCACGGCCGGCGCGATGCCCGCGCCGACGATCGGCCACCTCGAGACGCCGTCGCCGCTCACCCCCGGCGGCTACAAGGGCATGGGCGAGGGCGGCACCATCGGCGCGCCCGCCGCCATCGCCAACGCGGTGGCCGACGCGGTGAAGCCGCTCGGGGTCGCGGTGACCTCGCTGCCGATCGTGCCCGAGGACCTGGTGCGACGCCATGGATCCTAGCGCGCCGGTCGCGTCGTCCGCCGACCTGGACGCCGCCGCGCCGTCGGGACGGTCTCCCGCGGTGGTGCTCGCTCAGGTCGCGGTGCTGGCCCTCGCGGCGGCGCTGCGCCTCTGGCGTCTCGACCAGAACGGGTTCGACAACGAGTACTACGCGGCCGGCGTGCGGAGCATGATGGCGGGCTGGCACCCCTTCTTCTACAACGCCTTCGATCCGGCCGGCTTCGTCTCGATCGACAAGCCGCCGCTCGCGCTGTGGATCCAGGTGGCGAGCGTCAAGATCTTCGGCTTCCACCCGCTCGCGGTGCTCCTGCCGCAGGTGGTCGAGGGGGTGGCCGCGGTGGCGCTGCTCTCGCATCTGGTCCGGCGTCACTGGGGCGCCGCCGCCGGGCTGCTGGCCGGGCTCTTCCTGGCCGTGACCCCGATCGCGGTCGCGGTGGACCGCTCCGGGAACACCGACTCCGGCCTCGTGCTGGTGCTGCTGCTCGCGGCCTGGGCGCTCCTGCGGGCGGCCGAGGGCGGGCGGCGCGACTTCCTCCTCCTCGCGATGGCGCTGATCGGAGTCGGCTTCAACGTGAAGATGCTGGCCGCGTTCGTGGTCCTGCCGACCTTCGCGACGGTCTACTGGCTGGGCGCGGAGCAGCCGTGGCGGCGCCGACTCATCGACCTCGCCCTGGGTGGCCTCGTCCTGGCCGCGGTGTCGCTGCCGTGGATGATCGCCTACGACCTCACGCCGGCGGCGCGGCGCCCGTTCGTGGGCAGCAGCCCGCAGAACTCCATGATCGACCTCGCGGTGGGCCACAACGGGATCGGCCGCTTCGTGCGCCTCTGGCAGTCGGGACGGACCGCGCATGCGGACGAGGCGGCGGCCCGGCGCCCGGCGAGCGCGCCGCTCGCGACGGGACCGCCCGCGACGGGTCCGGTGGACGGCTACGCGCGGCTCTTCGTGCGCGCACCGGTGGGCCCGCTACGCTTGGCCGACGGCTTGCTCGCGGCCCAGGCCGAGTGGCTCCTCCCGCTGGCCCTCGTGGGCGCGCTCGGGCTGCGGCGCGGCCGCCCCCGCCCGCCACTCGCCCCCGCGCAGCTCGGCGTGGTGCTCTGGCTCGGCTGGACGGTGACGTACGCGGTCGTGTACAGCGGCGCGGGCGGGATCTTCCACTTCTACTACCTCTCCACCCTCGGGCCGCCGCTCGCCGCGCTGGCCGCGGTCGGCGTGCGGGAGCTGTGGCTCTCCTACCGCGAGGGCCGCGCCTCCGCGGCCGCGCTCGCCGGCGCGCTCCTCGTCACCGCGATGTGGCAGGCTTACGTGCACACCGCGGGGCTGCCCGCGGTCGCCGACGAGTGGCAGCGGCGGCTGCCGATCGGCGCGCTCCTCGCGGTGGTGCTCGCGGTCGGCGTCCTTCTGGCGCGCCTGATCCACCGAGGCAACCGGGCCGGCGCGGGCGCGCTCGAGCGCCTCGCGGTCGGGGTCGGGCTCGGGGCGCTGCTGGTGATGCCGACCGCGTGGGCGCTGAGCAGCGTGCTGGTGCGCGGGGTCGCGGTGATCCCGTCGGCCGACATCGGGCGGCTCCGCACGCCGACGCCGAC
>DASZJM010000302.1:0-19235 GCA_035948165.1 Candidatus Methylomirabilota bacterium | reverse complement strand
CCGGTGAGGCACGTGGCCTCGATCAGCTCCGGCGTGAGGAAGCGCGCCTCCTCGGGATCCACGAAGCTGTAGTGGCTGCCGTGCAGGCGCTGGTGTCGCGCCTCGGGCGGCCCCGCGTTGAGCCAGTCGAGGTAGGCCTTCCACACCGGGCGCGCGTAGGCGGGCGGCTCCACGCCGGTCTCCAGGTGCTGCGCGACGAGGTAGTGGAGGCCCGAGATCGCCGCCGCGCCGCACTCGGCGATGACGCGCTCGGAGTTGGCGGCCTCGCCGGGCTGGAGCAGCGCCACGTTGACCATCGCCGCGGTATGGAAGTCCGCGGGCAGGGCGCGGCCGGACTTCGCCGCCCCGCGGCGCACATTGGCGAGCATCTCCGGCACGGAGCCGCCGCGCGGTAGCCCGGAGATGAGCCCGTCGCCCAGCTCCCCGGCCAGCGCCTGCGCCTTGGGGCCGAAGCCCGCGACGTAGACCGGGATCGGGTGGTCGAGGTCGATGAAGCGGTGCTCGCGCATCTGGAAGCGGATCGGATGCGTCTCTCCATTCAGGGTGTAGTCGACCTCCTCGCCGCGGAGCAGCGCCCGCACCGTCTGCACGTACTCCTTGAACGGCCCGAGGCGCATCGGCTTCTGGCCGAGCGTCCGCATCGCGGTGTGGCCGGTGCCGAGGCCAATGAAGCAGCGGCCGGGGGCGAGCCGGTTGATGGTGGCGATGCCGTTGGCCGCCACCGGGGCGAGGCGGAGGCCCGGCACGTTCACCCCGGTGCCGAGGCGCATGCGGCGCGTCTGCTGGGCGGCCAGGGCCAGCACCGCCCAGCAGTTCGAGCGGATCATCTGGCTGTCGGTGACCCAGCAGTGCGTGTAGCCGAGGTTCTCGGCATGGGTGATATAGCCGATCTCGTCGATCTTGGCGTGGACGATGCCGAAGTCCATGGCGATGGCGCCGACTCCGCTACTTGTCGAGCCAGACCTCCTGCATGCGCCCGTAGTTGTAGAGGGCGTTATGGGGCACGAGGTTCTTCACGTAGGGATACTGGGCGAAGTACTCCTTGCGCCAGCCCAGCATGGGCCGAGCGACCTCGGCCTCGAGGGTGCGCTGGATGTCCGCCACCATCTTGAGCCGCTTGACCCGGTCCAGCTCCTGCGACTGCGCCTCGATCTGGCGGTCCACCGACTCGTTGCAGTAATCCGTGTAGTTTCGGGAAGACCCGCACTTGTAGTTCTCGACCAGGTAGGCGTCGGGGTCGTCGAAGCCGCCGGCGGTGAGGTTGGCCGCGATCTGGAACTCGCGCCGGGCGAGGGCCGGGAACCACGCGGAGGTGTCGAGCTGCTTCACGGTGGCCTCCACGCCGACGAGGCGCAGCTGGTCGACCGCGTAGGAGGCGAGGTCCACGTAAATCGGCGAGGTGCGGGTAACCATCTCGAGCCGCAGCGGCCTGCCCGGCCCGTAGCCCGCCTCCGCGAGGAGCTTCTTGGCCTCCGCCTTGTCGCGCGCCGGATCGCGATAGCCGGCTAGCGTCCTCAGATCCGCCTCGGCCAGGCCCCAGAAGCCCATCGGCCGGGGCATGAGCGCGGCCCCGACGACCGCCCCGTCCTGCCGCACGCTCCTGACGTACGAGCGCCGGTCGAGCGCGAGGTTGACCGCCTTCCGGACCAGCGGGTTGTCGAAGGGCGCGCGCTTGTGGTTGATCAGCACGTTGTCGCTGCCGTTCTGTCCGATCTCGGTGATCACGAGGGCCGGGGTCACGCTCTTGGCGGTGTCGGCCATCGCCTTCGTCATCTCGAGCGGCACGAAGGCGTCGAGGCGCCCGGCCTGCAGCGCGGCGAGGCGGGTGCCCCGCTCGCGGATGATGGTGTAGCGGATGCCGTCGAGGTAGGGCCGATCTGGCACGAAGTAGTCGAGGTTGCGCTCCATCTCCACCAGCTGGCCCCGCAGCCACTCCTTCTGTCGAAACGGCCCCGTGCCGACGCACTTCTGGCGCAGCTCGTTGAGCGGCACGTGCGCGGGCAGGACCGGCGAGTAGCCGGAGGCCAGCATGAGGAGCAGCGACGGCTGGGGGCGCTTGAGGTGGAACACCACCGTGTAGGGCTCGGGCGCCTCGATCGACGCGACGTTGGCCCACCACTCCTTTCGCGCGCTGAGCCGGAAGCGCGCGGTCGTCTCCGGCGCCTCACGGGCTACGTCGAAGGTGTACTTCACGTCCGCGGAGGTGAACGGCTTGCCGTCGTGCCACTTCACGTTCCGGCGGAGGAAGAACACCAGGTTCCGGTAGTTGTCCTGCCACGACCAGCGCTCGGCCAGCTCCGGGATCACGGTGTCCACGCTCTCCTGGCCCTTGAGCGGGTCGAAGAAGACCAGGTTCGAGTAGCAGGGCGACATCGGCCACGTGTTCGACACGGTGGCCGACTCGTGGATGATCAGGCCGGGGGGATCCTCGATCAGCACCGTGTTGAGGACGCCGCCGCGCTTGGGCTTGGGGGCCTGGGCGTGGGCGAGAGCGCCGGCGAGGGTCACCGCGATCGCCACGATCGCGAGGCCCAGGGCGAGGGAGACGAGCGGGCGTCGGGACATGCGGATCTCCTGAGGGCTAGTGCATCACGAGGCCACCGGTGACGTTGATGGCCTGGCCGGTCATGTAGGACGACTTGCTGGAGGCGAGGAAGCCGACCACGTTGGCCACGTCCTCCGCCTTCTCGATGCGGCCGAGCGGAATCTGCTCGACGCGCTGCTTGAGGTACTCGCCGGGCTTGAGCCCCATGAGCCCTTCGCCCGCCTCGCGGTCGACCTGGAAGATCATGTCGGTCTCCACGATGCCGGGGCAGACGCAGTTGGCCCGGATGCCGTCTCCCGCGTGGGCCAGGGCCAGGCTCCGGGTCATGCTGATCACCGCGGCCTTGGTGATGCCGTAGACCAGCGAGGTCTTGAGCCCCATCTTGCCCGCCATCGAGGCGAGGCTGATGATGTTGCCGCGCTTGGCCTTCACCATGTGGCGCAACACCGCCTGGCTCGCGAAGAAAACCCCCTTGGCGTTGACCGCGAGCAGACGGTCCCAGTCCGCCTCGCTCACGTCCGCGGTGTGCATCGACTTGTGGATGCCCGCGTTGTTCACCAGGATGTCGATCCGCCCCCACTCGGCCACCGTGCGATCGGCCATGGCCCGCAGATCGGCGAGGCGGGTGACGTCGGTCTGGAGCGCCAGCGCCCGCCGCCCGTGCTTGCGCACCTCCTCGGCGGTGCGCTCGCCGGTGGCCCGGTCCACCTCGGCCACCACCACGTCGGCGCCCATGCCGGCCAGCTCCAGCGCGATGGCGCGGCCGATGTTGCGGCCCGCGCCGGTGACGATCGCGGTCTGCCCTTGCAGCTCCATCTAGATGGCCTCCATCTCAGCAGCAGCCGCCCGCGATGGACGCCTTGCTCCGCTGGATCAGCTCGAGACGGACGTCGTCCGGGGCCTGGACGAAGCAGATCCGCGGGCCGCCCGGGATCTCGATCGGCCCTTCGAGCAGCTTCGCGCCCAGCCCCTCGAGCCGCTTGATGTCGGCCTCCAGGTTCTCGGAGTCGAAGCCGAAGTGCTCGAGGCCGTGATGGGCCCGGGCGTCGCCCGCGCCGAGCTTCTCGTTGGTGCGGGCGCCCGAGATGTTCACCGGGGTCCCGTCCTCGCTCTGGCAGCGGACGAAGCGGTCGCCGAAGACGCGCGTCTCGTCGGAGACGATCTTGAACGCGAAGGCCTTCACGTACCAGTCGGCGGTCTTGCGGGGGTCCGAGGCCTTCAGATGGATGTGGTTGATCCGGTAGGGCATGGCGGTGTCCTTTCGGCTGAGGTATCGTCGGGGCCGCGCATCGGCGCGGCTAGAGAATAGTAGGACCCGACCGCCGGTTCAAGGACCGGCGCATCCCGGAGGCCATCGCGCATGGACATCGGCTGCCACCTTCCCAACCAGGGGCCGCTCGCCAACGGCGACGCGCTCGTCCGCTTCGCGCGCGCGGCGGAGGAGCGCGACGTCGCCTCGCTCTGGGTGAGCGATCACGTGATCTTCCCGCGCTCCGCGACCGGGAGCTATCCGGGCGGGCGCTTCCCGCATCCGCCCGACAAGCCGTACCTCGAGCCGGTGACGGTGCTGGCCGCCGCCGCGGTCTGCACCACCCGGGCCCGGCTCGGCGCGTCGGTCTTCATCCTGGGCCACCGCCATCCGGTGGTGATGGCCAAGATGCTCACCAGCATCGACGCACTCTCCCACGGCCGCCTCATCTGCGGTGTCGGGGTCGGCTGGTGGAAGGAGGAGCTCGAGATCCTGGGCGTGCCCTTCCACGCCCGCGGCCGCCACGGCGACGAGATCCTGCGCGCGTTCAAGGCGCTGTGGACCGAGGAGAACCCGCGCCTCGACGGCGAGTTCTTCCGCTTCCGCGAGCTCGGTTTCGCGCCCAAGCCGGTCCAGAAGCCGCACCCGCCGATCTGGGTCGGCGGCGACAGCCCCGGCGCGTTCCGGCGGGTGGTCACGCTCGGCGACGGCTGGCACGCGACCTCCAAGGATCCCGACCAGCTGCGCGAGGCGCTGGGCCGTCTGCGCGCGGTGGCCGACCAGCACCGGCGCGACATGAAGACGATCGAGATCTCGGTGCGCTACAGCCTGAGCGACGGGATGCTGGGCAAGGGCGCCCAGATGGTGATCGACCAGCTCGGGGAGTACAAGCGCATCGGCTTGAGCCACGTGCTGATCGACTTCCGCCGCGACGACCTCGGCAAGATGCTCGAGCTGCTGGACCTGGTCACTGGGACGATCCGCCCCGCGGTCACGTAGCTCGGGGTCGGCGTCGCCTAGCTGCGGCGGCGGAGCATCTGCTGGAGGCTCTGGCGCGTGAGGCCGAGGCGCTCGGCGGCGCGGGTCTTGGAGCCGCACTCGCGCAGGGCGTCCTCGATCATCCGGCGCTTGAGGGCCTCCACCGCCTCGTTCAGCGTCTGCACCGAACGCGCGGCGCCCGCGCCCGCCACGATGCGTTCCGAGAGGTGGGCCGGCCCCAGCGGGCGGCCGTCGTCGGCGAGCGCCACCGCGCGCTCGATCTCGTTCTCCAGCTCGCGCACGTTGCCCGGCCACGGGTAGCCCCGGAGCAGCCCCTGGGCCTCCGCGCCCACCGTCGGCACCGCCCGTCGCCCGCGCCGGCAGGCCTGGCGCAGGAAGTGGTCCGCGAGGGCCGCGATGTCCTCGGTCCGCTCGCGCAGGGGCGGCAGGCGGACCGGGAAGACGTTCAGCCGATAGTAGAGATCGCGCCGGAACCGGCCGGCCGCCACGTCGGCCTCGAGATCGGCGTTGGTGGCCGCGATCACCCGCACGTCGACCCGGCGCGTGCCCGAGCCGCCCACCCGCCGCACCTCGCCTTCCTGCAGCACGCGCAGGAGGCGCAGCTGCATGGCCGCCGAGGTCTCGCCCACCTCGTCGAGGAAGATGGTGCCGCCGTCGGCCTCCTCGAAGAGGCCCTTGCGGTCGCCCGCCGCGCCGGTGAAGGCGCCGCGGGTGTGGCCGAAGAGCTCGGACTCGAGCAGGGTGTCGGGCAGGGCCCCGCAGCTCTGGGCCACGAACGGCTTGGTGCGGCGCGGCCCGTTGACGTGGATCAGGTGCGCGAAGAGCTCCTTGCCGGTGCCGGTCTCCCCGAGCAGCAGCACGCTGGTGTCGCCGTCGAGCACCTTGCGGGCCAGCTCGACCGCGACCCGGAGGCCGCTCTCCGCGCCGACCAGCTTGTCGAACGAGGCCGGCTTCTCGCGGCCGGCCGCCGCCTCGCGGCGGAGCGCGTTGTAGGCCAGCTCCAGCTCGTCGCGCAGGCGGGCGTTCTCGCGGGCCAGGCGCCAGCGCTCCGCGGCCCGCCGCACCACCACCAGCAGCTCGTTGGGGTCCCACGGCTTGGGCACGAAGTGATAGATGCGCCCGGTGTTGATCGCCTCCATGAGGCTGTCGACGTCGGTGTAGGCGGTCAGCACGATCCGCACCGCGTCCGGCGCCCGCTCCTGGCTCCGGCTCAGGAGCTCGACGCCGGTCATCCCCGGCATGCGGTGGTCGGTGACGATCACCGCCACGTCCGGCTCGGTCGCCAGGCAGGCGAGGGCCTCCTCGCCCTGGCCGGCCCGCAGCACGCGGAACTCGGCGGCGAGGATCGCCTCCAGGGCGTCGAGCACGCGCGGCTCGTCGTCCACGATCAGGATCGTCGTCTCGTCCACCGCTCCTCCCGGGGCGGAGGCGGTCACGTCGACGCGGGGGTCGCCATCGCCGGCTCCCGGAGCCCGCAGATCTCGTAGAGCATCTGGCGCTGACGGATGCCGCGCAGGCGCGGCCGGCCGAGCTCGCGGGCGCTGACGAAGTGATTCACCTGGTGAAAGGTCTCTTCGCCCACGATGATATGCGCGTCGAAGAGGCGTGTCATCCGCTGCATGCGCGCCGCCGCGATCATGGCTCGGCCCACCACGATGAGCTCGCGCCGGCGATCCGAGCCGATCGTGCCCGCCAGCACCCGGCCCGAGCTGATGCCCACCCCGATGTCGAAGGTGGGCTGCCCGTCCGCGGCCCAGCGGGCGGCCAGCCGCCGCACCGACTCCACCATGGCGGCGGCGGCCTGGACCGCGCGCCGCGCGTCGTCGGGCGCCGGCTCGGGCACGCCGAAGAGGGCGACGATCTCGTCGCCGACGAGCTGCTCCACCGTGCCCTGGTGGCGGAAGATCACCTCGATCATCTCCGCGAAGTACTCGTTGAGGAGCCGGATCACCACCGGCGCCGGGGTCGACTCGATGAGGCGGGTGAAGCCGCGGATGTCGGCGAAGAGCACGGTGGCCTCGCGCCAGTCGCCCGGCAGCTCGAGGATGCCGGGATTGGCCACCGCGAGGTCGACCAGCCGGGGCGACACGTACCGCTGGAGCTGGGTGCGCACCGACGCCTCGCGGACGAGGTCGCCCTGGGCGCTCCGGAGGTGCTGCAGGGTTTGCTCGAGCTCGGCGTTCTTGGCTGCGAGCTCGCCCAGCAGGGTCTCGCGCTCGCGGCGAATCCGGTGGTGCTCGACCGCGCGGCCCACCACGAGCCGCAGCTCGTTCGGATCCCAGGGCTTCAGCAGGAAGTGATAGACCCCCGCCGCGTTGATCGACTCCATGAGGGCGTCGGAGTCGGTGAAGGCGGTGAGGAGGATGCGCACCGCGTCCGGGGCGACCTCGCGGCTCCGGGTCAGGAGCTCGGTGCCGGTCAGCCCGGCCATGCGCTGGTCGCTCAGCACCACCGCCACGTCCTCCTCGCGCAGGTGGCGGAGCGCGATCTCGGGGCGCTCCGCCCGCAGGATGCGGTACTCCATCGCGAGGAGCGCCTCGAGCGAGTCGAGGACGCGCGGCTCGTCGTCGACCAGCAGGACGGTGGCGGGGGTCATGCGCCGCGCCGCGCGACCGGGAGGCGTAGGGTGAACACCGCCCCGCCGCCCGGCGGGCTCTCGGCGCGGATCTCCCCGCCGTGCTTGGTGACGATCTCGTAGCTGATCGAGAGGCCGAGCCCGGTGCCCTCGCCCACCAGCTTGGTGGTGAAGAAGGGGTCGAAGATGCGGCGGAGCGCGTCGGGGGCGATGCCGGGGCCGCTGTCGCCGACCGCGATCACCGCCATCTCGCCCTCCCGCCGGGTCTCGACGGTGATGGTGCCGGGCCCCTTGATCGCCTGGGCCGCGTTGGCGAGCACGTTGAGGAAGACCTGGTCGATCTGGGAGCGCACGCACTCGACCGGCCCCAGCGCGCCGTACCGCCGGGTCACCACGATCCGATCCTTCAGCAGGTGGTTGAGGAGGGTCAGGCTCGAATCGAGCTCCTCGTGCAGGTCGACCGGCTGCCACACGTCGTCGGGCGTCCGGGCGAACACCCGCAGGTCGCCGACGATCTTGCGGGTGCGGTCGGCGCCCTCGCGGATGCCCGAGATCATCGAGTCGAGGTACTTGAGCGCGTAGTCGACCTGGAGCTCGCGCCGGCGCGCGTCGACCCGCGTGCGGTCCGCCTCGGGGAGGTCGGCGTCCTGGTAGGCCGCGAGCATGGCCCGCAGCCGCTGGACGAAGTCGGTGAGGGTGGCCACGTTGGAGGAGATGAACCCGATGGGGTTGTTGAGCTCGTGGGCCACTCCGGCCACCAGCTGGCCGACCGAGGCCATCTTCTCCCGCTGGATGAGCTGGAGCTGGGTGGCCTGGAGGTCCCGGTAGGCGGTCCGCAGCTCCTCGTTGGCGGTCCGCAGCTGCTCGGTGCGGACGCGTACCTTGTCCTCGAGGCTCCGGGACAGATCCTCGATGGTGCGGAAGCTCTCGGCGCGGTCGACCGCGAGGGCCACGTGGCTGGCCACCGCGGTGAGCAGGTCCACGTCGCCCTGGTCGAAGCGCCCGGGCTCCGCCGCGGTGACCGCCAGCACCCCGAACACCTGCTCGCGCACCCGGAGCGGCACCACCACGAGGCTCCGCACCCGATGCCCGCCCAGCAGGGCGCGGTGCACCGGCTCGGGCGCGCGCTCCACGTCGTCGACCAGCACCGGCAGCCCGGTGATCGCGGCCCGCGCGCTCGCGCCCGCGCCCGCCTCGAGCGGGATCTCGGCGCCCTCGAAGGAGAGCGCCGCGTCCGCCCCCGCGGTCCGGTGCCCACGCAGCACGCGACGCTCGCGGTCCACCCGGAAGAGGTACGCGCTCTCGTCGGCCATCCGGTGGACGAGCCGGCCCAGGGCCTGGTCGTAGATCTTCTCGGGATCGAGCGTGCCGTTCACCGCCGCGCTGAGGTCGGTCAGCAGCGAGAGCTGCTCGATCCGGGTCTCGAGCTCGACGAACTTCTTCTCGAGCTCCCGGTTCGAGTAGATGATCTCCTCGGACTGGAGATCGAGCAGGCGCTGGGTGTGGCGGCGCTCGTGTCCCTCGCGGAGCGCGTAGCCCAGCACGATCCCGGCCAGCAGCACCGACCCCGCGGCCAGGAGCGGCCAGCCCCCGCTGGCGCCGTGGGCGGCCGCGCCGAGGACGAGGGCGGCCCCGCCGCCGGTCAGGCTCGGCACCCAGAAGCGGCGGCCGCGCGACGGGTTCTTCCAGCGGACCTCCCAGTGGCACGCGTCGGCCCCGTGGGCCGCGCACGTGCTCTCGAGGACCTGCGCGCGCGGCAGGCCCCAGTTGGTGGGAAAGCGCTCGAACTGCACCTTCAGCCACGTGCAGATCCAGATGGGGAGGGCCTGCCCGGGCAGGGGCGTCCAGCGGTAGCGGGCGCGGGAGCGGCCGATCTCGACGACCTCGAGGCGGTAGACGTCGCGGCACTGCTGGCCGTACATGGTGAGGACGCGCTCGTAGGCCCCACGCGGGCTGCCGATCCCCATCGAGTAGGTGCCGAGGTACGAGCGCTCCTCGCGGGGCTTCCAGTCCATGAAGGACTCGCCGTAGCGCCGCGCCCACCGCTCCTCGTCGGGCTCGTGCATCAGGCCCTGGCAGACCTTCACCATCTCGCCGGCCACCGCGAGGGGGATCCAGTTGTGGTCGGCCATGAGGTAGTCGCGCGATCGTCCGGCCACCCGGCACACCGCGGCGACCCCCTCGGGCCCCACCTCCTTCTCCACGAAGGGGATCAGGCCCTTCGTGAAGATGCAGTTGATCTCGCCCGGCATGCCGTCCCTTCGTCAGGAGCGCTTGTGCACGAACGTCGAGCTGATGCTCACCGGCCGGGCGAGGGTGTCGCCCACCGGGGACTTGCGGTCGATCGTTTCCTTGCAGCGCCGCACCTTCTCCTCGGGAGCCGGGCTCTGGATGGTCACCGCGTAGCGGATGGCGGTGAAGCCGCTCGGCACCGACTTGTCGTGCCCGAGCAGGCCGCGGAAGTCGATGTCGGCCTCCATCTCCACGCTCAGCGCCTCGAGCGGCACGTCGAACAGCGCGGCGTTGGCCGCGATGCCCGAGGTGAGGCAGCCCGCGAACGCGGCCAGCATCGTCTCCGCCGCGGTGGCCGCCGCGTCCACCCCGCCCAGGCCCGCCGGGCCGTCCATCGTGACGAAGAACCGCCGCGTGGGCGGCGTGGCCGACTTCCCGAGCACCTCCTGCGCGCCGATCTCGACCAGGGCCTTGACGCCGCGGTGCCAGGTCGAGCGCAGCTTGACCGTCCGCTTCCCGAGGGCCGGGTTCTCGCGAACCTTGCGATCCAGCTCCTTCATGCCGTCCACGTCGACGTCGTTCAATCCGAGTGGCATATGGGTGTCCTCCTTGGGTTACGGACGTGACAGTTTGATCACTCGTCTCATCGCCGGCCTCTCTCCCTAGAGCAGCCCGGCGATCAGCCGGGCGGCGCGGTCGGTGCCGTCGAGCGGCATCTGGGCGGAGTGCACCGGCTTGCCGAGGTGCTCGAGCATCGCCGCGCCCAGGGCCTCGGGGCTCGTGTGCTCGAAGTCGAGACGGATCCCGGCGCCGAGGCGATCGAGGCGCCGGGCCACGTGCAGCTGCTGCTCGAAGTGGTGACGCAGCGGAAAGTAGAGGAAGGGCGTGCGGAGGGCAGCCAGCTCCATCGTGGTGGTGAGCCCGCCCTGGACGATCGCGAGGTCGGCGGCCGCGTGGTGCGCGAAGAGGTCGGGCACGTAGTCGCGCACCTCGACCCGGGGGCCCCACGCCGGCTCCATCTCGGTGAGGCGCGGGCCGCCCACCAGGATCAGGCGGCTCTCCGGGATCTGGCCCGCGATCAGGGTGAAGGCCTCCGCGCACTTGCGGAGGAGGCCGCGCCCGACCCGCGTCCCGCCGACGGAAGCTAGGATCACGCGCTCGTCGGCCCGGTAGCCGAGCTGGGCGCGCAGGGCCGCCCGCTCGGGGAGGGCGCGGGGGTCGAAGTGGAAGGTGTAGCCCGAGAAGCGGAAGTGCTCGCGGGCCCACTGCCGCATGTTGGGGAGGTCGGGGCCGAACTCGCGGTCCAGCACGTCCTCCTCATCGCCGACCAGGATCGACAGATCCCGCACGTCGGGATGCCGGCGCAGGTGATCGATGTTCTCCGCATTCTTCTCCCAGCAGCGGATGAACTCGGTGGAGCTGCGGTCCTCCCGCATCGGGAGCAGGCCGATGAAGTCGGTGAGGAAGGCGTAGGGGGCCCGCTTCAGCTCGGGGTTCTCGTGGAGGAAGTAGTCGAGGTCCCAGCCCTCGTCGCCGATCCATAGATCGTAGCGGTCGCGCTCGACCACGTCGGCCAAGGTCATGAAGTTCGCGGTCATGATCTCGTCCATGTCCCAGAGCGCGTTGAACGCGTGCAGCTCGTGATCGGCGGCCCAGCCCTCGAAGTGCGCGGTCTCGTTCTGGAGCAGGCGCGTGGCCGGGTGCACCCGCTCCCCCCAGTGCCGGACCACGCGGTCGGCGGGATCACCGGCGAGGAAGTCGACCACCACGTCGGGGTTCTGCTCGCGCAGCCGCCGCGCGATCGCGAGATCGCGCTGGATGTGGCCGAGCCCGATCGGGCTCGAGAGCCAGAGCACGCGCCGCTGGCTGTCCCGGGGCGCGCGCCCGGGGGCCGGGGGCGAAACAGTGCGCTCGATCGTGGCCGCGATCCGGGTGTCCGGGACCTCCTGCCCCAGCGCGAAGTCGCGGATGAAGCGGTTGACCTTCACCGCCTCGCGGCCGAAGAGCCCGTGGCCGCCGCGCTCGAAGGTGACCAGCTTCGCGCCGGGAATCGCCGCCACCATCTTCTCGGCGTGCGAGTAGGGGACGATCTTGTCGTCGGTGCCGTGCAGGGCCAGGGTGGGGACACCCACCCGGCCGAGCAGGTCGTACACGTTGATCCCGTCGATCGCGCGCAGGGACTCGATGAGGACCTCGGGGGTGGTCTCGCCGGCCCAGGTCACGCAGTCCTCGATCCCCTTGAGCGAGTGCGGTTCCGGGAAGATGCGCTTGAAGAGGCGCGTCCGCCAGTTGTCGAAGTCGTCGCGGATCACCCGGGCCACCCGCTCCTCGAAGGGCTGCGGCACCGACTCCGCGTACTGGCCGGAGAGCAGGACGAGGTGCGAGAGACGATCGGGATGGGCGACCGCGTATCGGAACGCGAGCGGGGCCGCGCAGGAGAACGCGACCAGGGCGATGGGCGGCCGCGCGACCTCGTCGAGCACCGCCACCAGGTCGTCGTAGCGGGTTTCTAGATCGTAGCCGGTGGGCGGCCGGTCGCTGCGCCCGTTGCCGCGCGGGTCCATCGTGATCACCCGGAAGTAGCGCGAGAGGTACGGGATCTGATGCTTCCACATCCGGCTGTAGGTGACGACCTGGCACTGGGGCAGCAGGAAGAGATCGCGGGTCCCGCTCCCGGTGACCTGATAGAAGATGCGCGCGTCCGGCCGGTGCACGTACACGGGGCTAGGCCTCCCGCCTCATCGCACCCGCCGCCCGCCCGAGGCCCGGAAGGCCGCGGGCGGCTCGACGCCCAGCGCGTCGCGCCGGGCCATCTCGTAGAGCACGAGGGCCGCGCCGCCGCGCACGGTACCGCGCTTGTCGGCCGGCGCCACCCGGATCGTGGTGGCCTCGAGCGTCGAGGGGAGGCCGCGGCGCCGGACCCGGCGCAGGATGTCCTCCTCGAGCGGGGCCAGTGAAGTGGCGACCCCGCCGGTGATCACGATGATCTCCGGGTTCAGCACGCCGGCCAGCATCCCCACCCCCATGGCGACCGCCTCGCAGGCCTCGTCGATCACCGCGCGGGCGAGGGGATCGCCGGCGGCGGCCTCCTCGAACAGGAGCGGCGCGCTGATCCGATCCGGGTCGCCCCCGGCGCGGACGAGCACCGACGAGCGCGGGTAGGCGCCCAGCCGCTCCCGCGCGCGCTCCGGCATCATCGCCCCCGCCACGTAGGTGGCGAGGCACCCGATGCTGCCGCACACGCAGCGCGGGCCGGCCATGCTCACGCTCATGTGCCCGATCTCCCCCGCGCTGTGGTGGTGGCCGCGGATCAGGCGGCCGTCGAGGATCAGGCCGCCGCCCATCCCGGTGCCGATGGCCACGGTGACCAGCGACGCGGCGCCCCGGCCGAGCCCGAACATCCACTCGCCGAGCGTGAGCGCGTTCACGTCGTTGTCCACGAAGACGGCGTGGCCGCTCCGCTCCTGGATGAGGGCGGCGAGCGGGACGTCGCCCAGCTCGATGAGCCATCCGTACGGAATCGAGCGCATGAAGCCCTTCTCCACGTCGACGAGGCCGGGCAGGCCGACGCCGATCCCGGACACGGAGAGGCCGCGCTCCGCGGCGGCGGCCAGCGCGCGATCTATCAGGTCGAAGATGCGGTCCACCAGCGGGCCCTCACCGTGGGTGGGCGCCTGGGCGGTGGCGAGCACGGTGCCGTCGGCGCCGACGAGCCCCGCCGAGATCGTCGAGGCGCCGACGTCTACCCCGACGATCGGATCGGACGGGATCATCATGCGACCTCGTGTGGGCAAGCCCTGTGCCAGAGCGGAAACCCGCTCAGCATCGGCACGCGCCCGACGCGGGGTGCAAGCTCGCCTTGCGGGGCGGGGCAGGCCGCGCGGCAAGCGCGCGTCGCGGCTGGCGCCGCGGGCCGCAAGATGACGTGGCGGGGCCACCGGTCGAGCGTGCAAGGTCGCGATGCCCCGCGCCCGCTCGGCGGCCGTGCCCCGACCCTCCTGCCGTCTGCTCTTGCGCGTGCATGGTCTCGTGGCGCCAAGTCAGCTTGCGTCGCCAACGTGGCGAAATCAAGGGCGGCCTGATCTCGGCGCCCCGGCCGACCGCCACGCGACCTTGCCTCCTCGATTGCGGTCGCCTGGAATTCCGCGGGTCTCCGCGAGGCACGCGCCTTGCTCCCCGAGGGCGCGGCGCCGGTTGGGGCCGAGCTCGCAGCGACCGATCTCACGAACAGGAGGATTCATCATGCGGCGCATCGTTCCCGTGGTCCTGATGCTCACCGCGCTCGTCGCGCTCCCGGTCCGGGCCGACGAGCACGCTCACACCGTCGCGCTTCCCGACACCCTCAAGTGGGCCGAGCCCGCCCCGCTGCCGGGCACGCTGCTGGCCGTCGTCCAGGGCGATCCGAGCAAGGAAGGGCTCTTCGTCTACCGGCTCAAGATGCCGGCCGGCTACCGCATCCCCGCGCACCTGCACAAGGCCAGCGAGAACGTCACGGTGCTCTCCGGGGTGTTCTTCATCGGACTCGGCGACAAGCTCGACCCGGCCAAGGGGCAGGAGCTGCCGGCCGGGGCGTTCTTCTCCGTGCCGCCGAATCACGCGCACTACGCGTGGGCGGGCGGCGGCGAGACGGTCGTCCAGGTGCACGGGGTGGGCCCGACCGATCTCCGCTTCGTGAACCCGGAAGACGATCCGCGGAGGAAGAAGTAGCCGTGGCCACGATGACGGCCACGCGCGCGTTCGTCCGGGAGGCCGGCGTCGGGCCGGCGGTGGTCTGCATCCACGCCAGCGCCAGCTCGTCGGCGCAGTGGCGGCCGCTGATGGACCAGCTCGGTGGCCACTTCCGCTCCCTCGCGGTCGATCTCTACGGCTCCGGCAAGAGCCCGCGCTGGCCGGACGACCAGACCCTGACCCTGGCGGACGAGGTGGCGCTGCTCGAGCCGGTGCTCGCAGACGCGGGCGAGCGGTTCCACCTGATCGGTCATTCGTACGGGGGGGCGGTGGCCCTCAAGCTCGCGCTCGCCCATCCCGGGCGGGTGCGCTCCCTCGTGGTCTACGAGCCGGTGCTGTTCTCGGTGCTGCTCGCCGAGGATCCCGCCCAGCCCGCGGCCCGGGAGATCGTGGCCCTGCGCGACGACACGGTGGCCGCGATGGAGAGCGGGGACCCGCGCGCCTCCGGGGCCCGCTTCCTCGACTACTGGATGGGCCCGGGCACGTGGGCCGGCATGCCCGAGCTTCGCCGCGACGCGGTGGCGGCCGCGATGCGCGGCGTGACCGCGGAGTGGCACGCCGCGTTCACCGAGCAGACGGAGCTGGCCGCCTTCGGGTCGCTCGACGTGCCGACCCTCTGCCTCACTGGCTCGGATTCTCCCGCCGCCTCGCGAGGGGTGGCGCGGCTGCTGACGAAGGTCTTGCCGCGCGTGCGCGCGGTCGAGATCGACGGGGTGGGACACATGGGCCCCGTCACCCATCCCGAGCGGATCAACGCGCTCATCGAGCGTCATCTCGAAACCAATTAGAGGGCCGATCGGCCCGGAGGAGAACGTTATGTCACCCGAGCAAGCCACGCTGGATCCGAAGAAGGTGGAGGAGTTCCTCGGCAAGGCGATCTCAGACGTCGCGGCCACGTTCCACGCCGCTCTCGTGGCCATCGGCGACAAGCTCGGCCTCTATCGCGCGATGGCCGGCGCCGGCCCGCTGAGCCCGGCGGACCTGGCCAAGCGCACCGGCACGCGCGAGCGGTACGTGCGGGAGTGGCTGTCCGCGCAGGCCGCGGGCGGCTACGTCACCTACGACCCCGCGACCGGACGCTTCACCCTGCCCCCGGAGCAGGCGTTCCTGATGCTCGACGCGGATCTGCCGGGTGCGTTCCAGCTGAGCGTGGGCTCGGTCCGCGACGAGCCGAAGATCACCGACGCGTTCCGCACCGGCGCGGGGGTGGGCTGGCACGAGCACGACGGGGGCGTGTACGAGGGCTGCGAGCGCTTCTTCCGTCCGGGCTACGCGATGAACCTGGTGAGCCAGTGGATCCCCGCCCTCGACGGGGTGAAGGCGCGCCTCGAGCAGGGCGGGCGGGTCGCCGACGTGGGCTGCGGCCACGGCGCGTCCAGCATCATCATGGCCCAGGCGTTTCCGCGCGCGACGATCACCGGCTTCGACTACCATCCCGCGTCCATCACCGCGGCGCGGCAGGCGGCCGACCAGGCCGGGATGGCGGACCGCGTTTCCTTCGAGGTGATCGCGGCCAAGGCCTATCCGGGGACCGGCTACGACCTGGTCACCTTCTTCGATTGCCTGCACGACATGGGCGATCCGGTCGGCGCGGCGCGCCACGTGCGGCAGTCGCTCGCCCCGGGCGGGGTCTGGATGCTGGTGGAGCCCTTCGCCAACGACCGGCTGGAGGACAACCTCAACCCGGTCGGGCGCCTCTACTACGCGGCGTCGACGCTGCTCTGCACGCCCGCGTCGCTGAGCCAGGAGGTGGGGCTCGCGCTGGGCGCCCAGGCGGGCGAGCAGCGGCTGCGGGAGGTGCTGACCGAGGCGGGCTTCACGCGGATCCGGCGGGTGGCGCAGACCCCCGCCAACATGGTCCTCGAAGTCCGCGCGTAACAGATGGGGTCAGGTCTTGCATTCCGGCAATGTCGGAATGCAAGACCTGACCCCGGACGTTGACGCGGAGAACTACTTGATCAGGCCGTAGAAGCGGCCGGCGTTCTCGCAGGTCATCTTGTGCATGACGTCGGAGGGCAGGTGACCGAACTGCTCGGCGATGTACTTGGTGGAGTCGGGCCACACCCCGTCGCCGTGCGGGTAGTCGGAGCCCCACATCAGCGTCTCCACGCCCATGTCGTCGATCAGCTTGGTGCCGATGCGGTCGAACTGGAAGGTGGCCTTGCACTGCCGCCGCCAGTAGTCGCTCGGCTTCATCTTGAGCCCGAGGTCGGTGAAGCGGTCCTCCCACTCGAAGTCCATGCGGTCCAGCGCGTAGGGCACCCAGCCGATGCCGCTCTCGCCGAAGGCGATGCGCACGTTGGGATAGCGCTCGAGCACCGCGGCCCCGATGATCGCGGCCAGGATGTTGACCAGGTTCATCTGGAACGCGGAGACCACCGTGAAGAACGCGGCGCGCCGGGTCAGCCCCTTCTGGTTCTCCAGCACCGACGGCGGCAGCGCCGGGAAGGTGTGGAAGTGGAGCGGCAGGTTCACGTCGTTGACCGCCTTCCACAGCGGCTCCCACGTCGGGTGCCACATCGGCTCCATGTCCCACGAGCAGGAGAGCTCCATGCCGCGGAGCCCCAGCTTCGCCACCCGGTAGACCTCCTGCACCGCCGCGTCGATGTCTCCGTAGGGCAGGCAGGCCAGCCCGATGAAGCGCTCGGGGTCGTGGCGGCAGAACTCCACCAGCCAGTCGTTGTAGATGTGGAACATCTCGGTGGCCGCCTCGTGGTCGTTGAGCCGAGTGGCCGCGCCGAGGATGCCGTAGATGACCTCCGCCTGCACGCCGTCGCGGTCCATGTCCTTCGCCCGCAGCGCCGGAGTCGTCGGCCGCGCGATACCCTTCCGGCCATCATCATAAAGACCGGTAGCCGCCATCACGTCCACGCGGTGGTGCTTGCCGGCCTCGTACTTGGAGCCGGCCGGTCCCACGCCGCCCCAGAGGCCGAAGTTGGTGCCGTTCTTCGCGGTCCAGAACGGGCCGTCGGCGCCGTCCTTCACGAAGGGCATGCGGTCCTTGAGCGCCGCCGACGCGTTCGCGGTGAACAGATCGGGTGGGATCCAGGGCAGGTCGATGTGGCAGTCGGCGGAGATCCGTTGGTAGCGCATGACGCCCCCCTTGGTCGGTGAGCTGCTCGCCTCTCGCGTGTGCACAGAGCCTAGCCAGTGGCGGAGGCCTCGTCAAGCCGCCTTGACTCGGGCGCGCCGGCGCGGCACCATGCCCGGGCCGCCATGCTCCAGGGCATCCGCGTCCTCGATCTCTCCCGCGTGATCGCGGGGCCCTACTCGGCGGCCCTCCTGGGCGACCTGGGCGCCGACGTGATCAAGGTGGAGCGGCCCGGCCGCGGCGACGACATGCGCTCCTTCCGGGGCGACGGCCAGATGAGCGCCGCCTTCGCGGCGGTGAACCGCAACAAGCGCGGGATCGCGGTCGATCTGCAGCAGCCCGAGGGCGTGCGGCTCGTCTTCGAGCTGGCCCGTCGCGCCGACGTGGTCGTCGAGAACTTCCTGCCCGGCGTGGCGGAGCGGCTCGGGCTCGGCTACCCGGCGATTCGCGCGGTGAACCCCGCGGTGGTCTACGCCTCGGTCACCGGCTTCGGCCAGATCGGCCCGCTCGCGCGCAAGCCCGGCTACAACACCATCGCGCAGGGCATGAGCGGGCTCATGGCGCTCACCGGCATGCCCGGCCATCCGCCGACGCGGGTGGGCGGCTCGGTCTCCGACGTGGCCGCGTCCTACATGACGTTCGGCATGGTCAACGCCGCGCTGGTGCATCGCTTCCGCACCGGCGAGGGCCAGCACGTCGACGTGAGCCTGGTCTCGGCGAGCCTCGGGCTCCTGCCCGATCCGGTCGCGGTCTACTTCGACACCGGTGAGCGGCCGGTGCGCGTGGGCAACCGCAACCTGAATCTCTCGCCCGCGGAAGCGTTCCAGGCCGGCGACGGCTTCGTGAACGTGGTGCTGATGAACCCCGACCAGTGGGGCCGCTTCTGCGCCGCGCTCGGCGACGCGGCGATGGAGAACGACTCGCGCTTCGCCACCAATCCCGCGCGGCTCGAGAACCATCCCGCGTTCAAGGCGCGGGTGGAGGCCATCCTCGGCACCGCCTCCGCCAAGGAGTGGGTGGCGCGCCTGGAAGCGGCCGGCATCGCGGCGGGGCCGATCTACGAGTTCGACGAGGTGTTCGAGGATCCGCAGGTGCGTTACCTCGGGCTCGTCGCCGAGGTGGAGCAGCCCGGCGCGGGCAAGGTGAAGATGCTGACCTTCCCGGGCCGCGCCTCCGCGACCCCGCCGCGCATCGATCGTCCGGCGCCGCTGCTCGGCCAGCACACCGCGGAGGTGCTCGGTGAGCTCGGGCTCTCGAGCGAGGAGATCGACCGGCTCGCCGCCGCCCGCGTGGTCGTGCTGGGAGAGCAGCCGACCTAGCCGCTCTCCCTTTGACGCAGTCGCCCCGCCCCGCGTTTACCCCTCCGGGAGGGAATATTCCCCGCCGCCTCGCCCGTCTCATGGGGTGAGGAGGACAGATCATGCGACTGCTACTCTGGATTCCACTGGCCGCGCTGCTGCTGGCCGGTTGCGCCATCGTTCCCGTCGGGCCCTACGCGTACGCGCCGCCGCGCCCGCGCGTCTCCTACGTCTACCCGGTATATCCGTACGGCTGGTACGCGCCCCGCTACTACGGTCACTGGTAGTATCCTCGGCGGGTGCGCCGCCCGCCGCCCGGCTTCCGCTGGCTGCTTCCGCTGATCGGATGCCTGGTGGTGCTGGCGGCGCCCACGCCGGCCGGGCTCAGCCCCGAGGGCCAGCGCGTGCTCGCGGTGATCGTGCTGGCCATCGGGCTCTGGGGGCTCGAGACTCTGCCCCCGGGCGTCACCGCGATCGTCGCGATCGTGGCCCTCGTCGCCACCCACGCGGTCGCGGGC
>DASZJM010000301.1:0-6932 GCA_035948165.1 Candidatus Methylomirabilota bacterium | reverse complement strand
CGGCGGAGATGCTCGAGCGCCTCCTCGCGCGTGCGCACGAGCCCCAGGGCCTGCGCCTCCCGCGCCCGCTCGAGCAGCCGGCCCACCGCAGGGCCCGGCGGCAGATGGAAGGCCTCCATGACGTCCTGACCGCGGAGCAGCGGCAGCGGCGCGGCGGCGCCGGTCTCCGCCTCGGCGCCGGCCATCAGCCGGCGGACCACCGCCCCGCCCTCGCCCGCCCAGACCGCCAGGGGCGACCCTCCGGCGAGCGCGGCCGCGTCGGCCAGGGCCAGGAGCAGCAGATCGGGCGCGTCGTCGCCAAGCGCCCGGAAGAACCGGAAGCGCGCGCGACGGGTGATCTCGCCCGCCTGGGCGAGATGCATCGGACGCAGGTGCTCGGCCACCAGCCGCTCCACCACCCGGCCCGCCCGCCGGGGCAGCCGCAGGCGGTCCGCGATGGCCGCGGTGCGGCGCGCGCCGGTGGCGTCGTGGCCGAAGAATCGGACGCGGCCGCCCTGCTCGGTGCGGGTCTCGGGCTTGGCCACGTCGTGGAGCAGGGCGGCGAGCCGAAGCGTCTCCCGACGCGTGATCCCACCGCCGAGCCCCTCGCCGAGGTGGGCGCGCAGCGTCGCGCCCCACGGGCTGAGGGCGTCGAGGTCGTTCAAGAGCGCGTCCACGCCCTCCACCGTGCGGATCGAGTGCTCCCAGACGTCGAAGTGGTGCGGCAGCGGCTGGGCGGTCGCCCGCATCGGCCCGCTCTCGGGCAGCAGCACCGCGAGCGCGCCCACGCCATCCAGCAGGCGGAGCCCGGACGCCGCCCGCGGCTCGCCGAGGATGCCGACCACCTCGTCCCGCACGCGCTCGGCGGACACCCGGGTTAGGAGCAGCGCGGAGGCGCGGAGGAGCGCCTCGGTCCCCGGCTCGAGTCGCCATCCCGCGCGCATCGCGAGGCGCACGCCGCGCAGGGTCCGCACCGGGTCGTCGACGATCGCGGTCGGCCCGCAGGCCCGCACCAGGCGCGCGTCGAGGTCGCCCACGCCGCCGGTGGCATCCGTGACCGCGGCGTGGCCCTCCCGCAGGAGATCGCCGAGGGAGACCGCGAGCGCGTTGACCGTGAAGTCCCGCGCCCGGAGGTCGTCCTCCAGCGTCGGCGCCCGGAAGTCGACCACGTCGACGGCGAGCGCCTCGCCCGCGCTACCCACGACCCGCCCGGCGCCGCGCCCGGCGTCGAGCACGACGAAGCTCGCTCCCATGCGGTCGGCCAGCCGCCGGCCGAGCGCGAGGGCGCCGGTCGCGATCGCGATGTCCAGGTCCGCGGGCTCCTCCCCGGCCAGGAGATGCCGAACCGCCCCGCCCACGAGCCAGAGGGGCTCGCCCGGAGCGGTGAGCTCCACCAGGAGGCCCAGCGCCCGCCGGCCGGGCTCGGGGATGGCGGCGAGTGCGATGCGCGGTGGCATCGCGGCTACAGGTCGAGGAGACGGCGTGCGTTGTCGAAGAAGATCTTCCGGTGGACGAAAGCGGGCAGGTCCCGCTCCCAGATCGGGCGCCGCTCCTCCTCGTAGTCGTGCGGCGTGTTCGGGAAGTCGCTGCCGAAGACGATGCGGTCCTGCCAGCGCACCAGGTCGTCGTCGGTGACGTCGGCGGGACTCGCGCCCCCGCCGCCCAGGTAGATCGGGCTGCGCGCCGTCATCGCCGCGGTGGTGTCGAGATACATGTTGGGGCAGCGGGGCATCAGCTCGAGGTGGCGCCGCGTCTCCCACTGCCCCATGTGAGCCACGATAACCTTCAGCTCCGGGAACGCGGTCATCACCCGCTCGAAGCGGGGGAAGCCGTCGTACTCGTTCGGCCACGGCGCGCTCCCCACGTGGATCAGGAGCACCGCCCCCCGCTCGATCAGCAGCTCGTAGAGCGGCAGGATCCGAGGATCGTCGGGATGGAAGCGCTGCACGTTGATGTGGAACTTGAAGCCCTTGAAGCCATAGCGGTCGAGCGCTTCCCGGGCCACGTCGAGCACGTCCGGATCGCCCGGATGCACCGTGCCGAGGGGCAGGCCGGCGGGCACGCGTCCCGCCGTCTCGTGGAGCCACGCGTTCAGCTCACGCGCCAGGCCCGGCTTGTGGGCGTAGGAGAAGAAGACGAACCGCTCCACCCCCTGCTCGGCGAGGAAGCGCGCCACGAGCTCCGGATCGGTCGGGTAGCGGAACTCCCACCCGGGCCGGCCCTCGAACCACCGGCGGATCGCCTTCCAGAGCCACGGCGGGTGCAGGTGCGTGTGGATGTCGATGTAGCGGAAGCCGGGCGGCGGCACGACCATCAGCCGTGAACCACCCAGCGCCCCGGCCAGCCGGTCACCTCGAGGTCCGGCTCCACGACGCCCGCGCGCGCGAGTGTGTCGAGGGCGGCCCGGACCTCCTCGCGGCCGAGCCCGAAGAGGCGGGCCAGGAGCGCGGGCGTCGAGTAGACCGCCCCGCGCAGGTAGCGCGCGAGTAGCCGCTCGACCGCGACGGGCCGCCGCAGCCGCCGGCCTTCCGCCGCTTCGTCGGGCAGCCACCGCTCCAGCAGATCCCACCGGTACGAGAAGGTCGGCTCGTAGCGCTCCTCGGTCTTGACGATCCACAGGCCCTGCTGCAGCTCGCCCATCGCGCGCTCGAACTCCCGGGTCTTGGCCGCCTCCAGCATGAAGCACTCCGCCCGCAGGCCGCGGGTGTACTGGGGCGACTCGCGGACCAGACGATCCATGATGCGCTTGGCGGTCGCCGACAGCCGGCCCTCCTCGTACTCACGCCGGTAGTCGCGGGCCCGCTGGCGGCCCCGCACGAGGGCGTAGAAGACCGGGAAGAGATCGAGGGCGACCAGCATCGGGCGCCCCTTGACCAGCTTGCCGTAGTAGACCTGGCGGCGGGCGGGCAGCACGTCCTTCAGCTCCCAGGTGAGACCGATGCCCGCGTCGTGATGCGAGCGGCGCGGCCAGCGCGGGGCGGGCCGACCGACCACCGCCTCCCAGAGGCAGCCCACGCCCTCCGGGAAGACGAAGAAGGTGGAGCAGAGCCCGACCGCGTCGACGAAGGCGAGCGCTCCCGCGGCCGACTTCACCCGCCGGCCCGGCAGCTGGCGGAAGCTCGAGCGCCGGCGCCCGAGGAGCGCGGCCGCGTCCATGCGGCTAGCCGAGCTCGAAGCCCCGCTCGGTGACGCGGTACTCGACGATTTCGTCGCTCTTGGCGCTGCCCCGGTGCTTGACCACGCAGAGGAAGCGGGCGAGCCGGTTGCCGACGCGCTCGCTCCCCATCACCACGATGGTGTTGGCGACCGCGCCGATGTCGCCCGCGGCCACCTTGCGGGCGATGAGGTGCTCGAGCTGGGTCTCCTCAGTGGTCACCAACAGGAGGGTCGTGACCGCGGCGTGATCGTAGCGATGCGCGTCGATGAACGCCCGGTGCTGCCAGACCGGCAGGCAGATCTCCATGCCGATGGTCTCGCTGTCGCGGTGGATCACCTTCCGGTAGAGGTCGTCGAAGATGTACGGCTGGATGTAGTCGCCCGGCACGTCCATCGGCTCGATGCCGTCCACCACGATGCGCCGGCTGCCCGCCCCCAGGTGGAAATACACGAACGGGCGGACGGTGTAGAGGGCCTGGTTGTACTGCGCCTTCCAGTTCCAGTCGAACTCGAGTCCGTCCGAGGTGGGGACCTGGTAGTCGCGCAGCTTCCCCACCCACGGCAGCGCGTCGCAGTAGAAGGCCTGCATCTGCTCGGCGGGCGGGTACGGGTCGGCCATGGGGAGGACGCTGTGCGTCCATCGCTTGAGGTCCCAGTCGTGCAGGCGCGCCGCGTAGGAGTGGTGCTGCTGCGAGTCGCCGCGCACGTTCATGTCGAACACGATCCCCCGGGCCCCGTCGGCCCGGGCTCCGTGATCGCAGAACCGAAGGCCCAAGTGGGTCTTGCCGATCCCGGTGGCCCCGTAGACCACCGCCAGGGTGCCCGGCAGCAGCCCCCCGCCCAGCATCTCGTCGAGCTTCGGACTGCCGGTGGAAACCCTCGTGGTCATAGACGAAGGATTCTAGCGGCCCGCTCGCGAGGCGGTCAAGCAACCTTGACACGCCGCCGAGGTGAGTCCTACGCTCGATACATGCCACGCCGAGTGGTCTGGTACCCGGCGGGTTCCCCGGTGGCCTCCCTGCTCTCCGCGCTCCCCGGCGACCTCGAAGCGATGCCGCTGCCGGCGCGCGGTGTGCCGCGGCCGGGAGCCGACGAGGGTGCGGTCGCGCTGGTCGACCTGGTCGACCCCGCCGGGAGCGATGCGGCCGCAGACCTGGCCGCGCGGGCGCCCGACCTGCCGGTGGTGGCGCTCGTCGCCCCGGGCGCGGCTCCGCCCGCGGCCTGCTACGCGTACGTGACGGTGCCGACGGCGCCCGCGGTGCTCGCGGTCACCCTGCGCAACGCGTGCGATCACGCGCGGGCCCGCCGCGAGGCCGACGCCACCCGGCAGGAGCTCGAGCACCTCAACCAGATCGGGGTCAGCCTCTCGGCGGAGCGCGATACCGACGCGCTGCTGACCCTTATCCTCACCAAGGCGCGCGAGATCACCCGCAGTGACGCCGGCTCGATCTACCTCGTGGAGGAGTCGCCGGACGGGCCGGCCCGGCTGCGCTTCAAGCTGGCCCAGAATGACTCGGTGCACGTGCCGTTCGCCGAGTTCACGCTCCCCATCGACGCGGCGAGCGTGGCGGGACACGTGGCCCTGACCTCGTCCGTGCTGCAGCTCGACGACGCCTACGTCCTGCCGCCCGGCTCTCCCTTCAAGATCAACCGGGAGTTCGACGAGCGGGTCGGCTACCGCACCCGATCGATGCTGGTCGTGCCGATGGCCACCCCGCAAGGCACCGTGATCGGCGTGCTCCAGCTCATCAACTGCAAGCGCGACGCCTCCGCGACGCTCGCCACGCCGGCCGCGGTCGAGGCCGAGGTCGTGCCCTACCCCGCGCGCTCGCGCAGCCTCGCCGCCTCGCTGGCCTCGCAGGCCGCGGTCGCGCTCGAGAACAGCCGCCTCTACCAGTCGATCCAGACCCTGTTCGAGGGCTTCGTGCAGGCCTCGGTCACCGCCATCGAGTCGCGGGACCCCACCACGTCCGGCCACTCCTTCCGGGTGGCCGACTTCACGGTGGCACTCGCCGCCGCGGTCGACCGCGCGGAGGCCACCCCGTTCCGCGACGTCCACTTCTCCGCGGACGAGATGAAGGAGATCCGCTACGCCTCGCTCCTGCACGACTTCGGCAAGGTCGGTGTGCGGGAGGACGTGCTCGTGAAGGCCAAGAAGCTGGCGCCCGGCCACCTCGACCTGATCCGCCAGCGCGGCGAGATCATCCGGCGCGGGCTCGAGCTGCGCTACGCACGGCGGAAAACCCAGTGGCTCCTCGAGCACGGGCGCGACGCCTTCGCCGACCGCGCCGCCGAGTGGGACGCGGAGCTGGCCGCGGTGCTCGCCGACCTCGACGTCCACCTGAAGGCGGTCGCCGCCGCCAACGAGCCCACCGTCATGCCCGACGCGGCCTCGGCCGGCATCCGCGAACTCGCCGCGCGGACCTTCCCCGACCACCTCGGTGATCCCTTGACCCTGATCACCCCGGAAGAGGCGCGGGTGCTCTCGATCTCCCGCGGCAGCCTCACGCCAGACGAGTACCGCCAGATCCAGTCGCACGTCGTCCACACCTACCAGTTCCTGAAGCAGATCCCGTGGACGAAGGAGCTGCGCCACATTCCGGAGATCGCCCGCTCCCACCACGAGAAGCTCGACGGGTCGGGCTACCCCGCGGGCTGGCGCGCGCCGCAGATCCCGGTGCAGACGCGGATGATGACGATCGCCGACATCTTCGACGCCCTCACCTCGCGCGACCGGCCCTACAAGCCCGCGGTTCCGGTGGACCGGGCCCTCGACATCCTCGGGCACGAGCGCCGCGCCGGAGCTCTGGACGGCGATCTGCTCTCGCTCTTCATCGCGGTCCGCCCCTGGGAGCGGGCCGACTCCGTGTGATCGCCCCGCGGGCTCAGCCGGCGAGCAGGCTTGCCAGCGCGCCCCACGAGAGCACGCCGAGCAGCATCGCCGCCGCGCCGAGCCACTCGCTCGGTCGCGGTCTCCTCATCTGTTGAGTATTCAGGGCCAAAAAAAGGGGCCGCGCCGCGCCGGCGCGCGCGCGAGATCCGATCCAGACCTTCGAGCGACCGCGCGGCCGCTCGACGCTCCGCCAATCGCGCCGCGTGATCGCCCGGCGCTTCCTGCCTCGTGTCATCCTCACCGTATGCCGCATCACCTGCTCCTTTCAGATCTGACGCATGATGCCGACGACCTTGCCCAGGATGCGAAACTCCCCGCGTCCCGGGTCGACCACGATGGGCTTCATCGTCGGGTGTTCGGGACGCAGCACCACCGCGCCGCCCTCTCGTCCCAGTCGCTTCACGGTGGCCTCGCCGTCGAGCAGCGCGGCCACGATGTCTCCGCTCCCGGCGCTTTCCTGCTTGCGCACGAGCACGAGATCCCCGTCCATGATGTGCGCGTCGATCATGCTGTCGCCGCGCACCCGCAGGGCGAAGACCTCCTGGCCGCCGGTACCGAGCCACTCCGGCCGCAGCGGAATCGTGTCCTCGTGATGCTCCACCGCGGTGATCGGCGCTCCCGCCGCGATGCGGCCCAGCAGCGGGATGCCGGGCGACTCGGCCCGCCGCGAACCCTTCTGGCTCGGGAGCACCAGGGTGCGCGAGGCCCGCTTGCCGGTCACCCGCCGCTCGAGCATTCCCTTGCGCTCCAGCGCCTTCAGGTGGTCGAACGCCGCGCGGGCGGTGAACTCGAACTTCTCTCCGATCTCGCGGACGGTGGGAGGCACCCCGTGCCGCTCCCCGAATGCCCGGATGAACTCGAGCACCTCGCGCTGCCGGGCCGTCATCTCTCTCACCTTGTTTCC
>DASZJM010000300.1:0-1979 GCA_035948165.1 Candidatus Methylomirabilota bacterium | reverse complement strand
CGCCATCCCCTCTACTCCGTGTAGTCCTTCAGGTTGAGGCGCTTCCACACCTCGGGCGGCACCCGGTGGCGCGGGGTGTAGCCGGCCAGCGACGGCTTGGCGGTCGCGTCCACGCCCCACTTGGCGGAGTAGCCGTCTTCCTTGGTCGAGGGGTCGAGGTCGGAGCCGCGCGCGTTGGTGACGATCGTGATGTCGCGGTCGGGCTGGCAGCGGGTGGCGATGGCCCAGGTCACCTGGCGGTCGTCGAAGATGTTCACGTCGTGGTCGACGACGACCACGCGCTTCATGTAGAGATCGGCGCCGAGCACGGCCAGGATCGCGTTCTTGGCCTGGCCGATGAGGCGCTGCTCGAGCGAGACGTAGCACGTGAAGGGCGCGGGCACCCGCACCGCCTTCACCGACGGCACCATCGCCCGCACCGCGCGGTAGAGGTTGGCCTCCATCGGGATGGTCGAGAGCAGCATGTGGTCGAGGTGCGCCACCGTGATGTCCTGGAAGTAGGCGCCCCGTCGGTGGGTGATCGCCTTGACCTGGACCACCTCGCGCTGCCGCTCGCCGAGGCTGTAGCCGGTGAACTCGCCGAACGGCCCCTCCGGGGTGCGCGCGCCGGGCTGGATCTCCGCCTCGATGATCATCTCGGCGTGCGCGGGGGCCAGCACGTCGGAGGTCTCGCACTTCACCAGCTCGAGCGGCTCGCGCAGGAGCGCGCCCATGATCGCGCGCTCGTCCTCGTCGATGGATCCGATGGCGAGCGAGCCGAGCGCGATGGCGGGGTGTACCCCGATGGCGAAGGCCACCGGGAGCGGCCGGCCGAGCGACTCCGCGATGCGCTGGAACTCCCAGAGGTGCTTGCCGAGCGTGAGGTGGATCGACGTGCGGTCGCGCCCCTGGATCATCAACCGGTTGTAGGCGCAGTTCCACGTCTCGCTGGTCGGGTCCTTGGCGAACGAGATCGCGGAGGTGAGGTAGGCGCCCGCGTCGCCCTCGTGGTGGAGGATCTGGGGCAGGTCGTACAGATTGATGCGGTCGCCGGTCAGCACCACGTCCTTGCACGGGCCGGTGGCGACTGTTCGCGGTGAAACCGGCTTGTCCATGGCGCGGAGGTAGGTGGCGAGCATCTCGTCCGGCGCCGCGCCCATCGCGACGGCCAGGCGCGAGCGGCTCGCGTGCAGGTTGGTCAGCACCGGGAACGCGGTGCCCTTCACGCGCTCGCAGATCACCACCGGACGCCGGCGGGCCTCGCGCTCGAGCTTCACCACCAGGGCGGTGATCTCGTAAGCGGGGTCCATCTCCTTCGAGACGACCAGCAGGTCGTCGGGCCGGCTGCGCTTGATCTGGTCGAGGTACCCGGGGAGATCCTGTGCCATGTCGCGCCTCTCTGCGAGCCGTCTAGTTCGAGCGTTGAATCCAGGGGCAGGTGACCCGCTCCAGCCACTGGAGCAGCCAGGTGGTCGCCACGCCCAGCAGGCCGAACGTTACCACACCCACGAACACGTGCCGCGTGTCCATCAGCTGGAACGCCTCCCACAAGAGGAAGCCGAGCCCGGCCTTGGTGGCCTCGATCTCGGTGATGAACACGAGGATCAGCGCCATGCCCGCGCCGAGGCGCAGGCCGGTGAAGATGCTGGGCAGCGCGCCGGGCAAGATCACCTTGACGAAGATCTGCGCCCGGCTCGCCCCGAGATCGCGCGCCGCCTTCAGCAGCACCGGGTTGATCGCGTGCACTCCGGCCATCGTGTTGACCAGCACCAGGAAGAGCACGCCCACCGCGATGGTGACGATCTTGGAGGGGTTGCCGAGGCCGAACCACAGCATGAAGAGCGGGAAGAGGGCCGACTTGGGGATCGGGTAGACCGCGGCGACCCACGGATCGAGGAGATCCTCCACCCAGCGAATCGCGCCCGCGAGCAGGCCGAGGAGCACGCCGGCGAGTGAGCCGTAGACGAAGCCCTGCACCACGCGGTTCAGGCTCACCAGCA
>DASZJM010000299.1:0-18506 GCA_035948165.1 Candidatus Methylomirabilota bacterium | reverse complement strand
GGGGACGGTGGACGCCCCGATCGGCCGCGACCCGCGCTCCCGCGTGCGCATGGCGGTCGTGGCGGAGGGCCGCGGCAAGCGCGCGGTCACCCACTACCGCGTGCTGGAGCGGTTCGGCACGGGCGCCGCCGCGGTGACCCTGGTCGAGTGCCGGCTCGAGACCGGCCGCACCCACCAAATCCGCGTGCACCTGGCCTCGCTCGGCCACCCCCTCCTGGGCGACGACACGTACCGCGGGCGCCGCGCCGCGCCGACGGGGGACCCGGCGCTCGCCGATCTGGTCTCGGCGCTCGATGGGGTCGCGCTCCACGCGGTCGCCCTCGCCTTCGCGCATCCGGTGACGAGCGCGCCGATGAGCTTTGCGTGTCCTTCGCCCGACAGGATCGAGCGGATCGTGTCTCATCTCCGCAACAGGTCGCGCTGAGTGATGACGACGGGCGCCCGAGCCACCGCCTAACTGGCCGTCGACGCAGCGCAATCGAGGCGTTCGGGCGCCTCCGGCGCGTGGCATGTCGCGTGCTAACATGGTCGTTACCATGAAACAGCTCACCGCCATCGTTCTCGCCGCCGGAGAAGCCAAGCGCATGCGCTCGGCCCGCCCCAAGGTCCTTCACGCGCTCTGCGGCCGCCCGCTGATCGCCTATCCCGTGAGCGCCGCACGAGCGCTCGGCGCGCGGGTGGTGGTCGTGGTGGGGCGAGCGGCCGACGAGGTCCGCGCGTCGATCGCGCCCGAGGTCGCGGCCACCTTCGTCGAGCAGAAGGAGCGCCTCGGAACCGGGCACGCGGTGCTGCAGACCCACGTGGCCTGCGGCGACGCGCCCGGCACCATGCTGGTGCTGCCGGGCGACGTGCCCCTCCTCTCCGAGGCCACGCTCGGCCGTCTGGTCCAGCGCCACGTGGAGAGCGGAGCGGCCGCGACGCTCCTGACCGCGACGGTCGCGGATCCCACCGGCTACGGCCGGGTGGTGCGGGAGCAGGGCCGGCCGACCGGCATCGTCGAGCACCGGGACGCGACGGCGGCGCAGCGTGAGATCCGGGAGATCGGCACCAGCGTCTACTGCTTCGACGCCCAGCGCTTCTGGCCCGCGCTCGCCCGGGTGACGCCCGACAACGAGCAGCACGAGTACTACCTCACCGACGTGATCGGCATCCTCCACCGCCAGGGCGAGCGCCTGGAGGCGGTGATCACGGACGATCCCACCGAGTGCCTCGGCGTGAACGACCGGCGTCAGCTCGCCGAGCTGGCCACGATCATGCGTCGCCGCATCCTCGACCGCCTGATGGCCGCCGGCGTGACCGTGATCGATCCGGCCGCCACCTACGTCGACGACACCGTGACGATCGGGATGGACACCGTCCTGCACCCCGGGGTGATCCTGGCCGGACGCACCGCGGTGGGCGCCGACTGCGTGGTGAGCGCGGGCTGCCAGGTGAGCGACACCACCATCGGCGACGGCGTGCTGCTCAAGCCGTACTGCGTGCTCGCCGAGTCGACGGTGGAGGGCGGCGCCCAGCTCGGGCCCTTCTGCCACCTGCGCCCGCTGAGCCACGTGGGCGCCAACGCCAAGATCGGCAACTTCGTCGAGCTGAAGAAGTCGAGGATCGGCCGGGGCTCCAAGGTGCCGCACCTGTCCTACGTGGGCGACACCCAGATGGGCGAGGGGGTCAACGTGGGCGCGGGCACCATCACCTGCAACTACGACGGGGTCAAGAAGCACGAGACCGTCATCGGCGACGGGGTGTTCGTGGGGACGAACTCGAGCCTGGTGGCCCCGCTCACCATCGGCGAGGGCGCCTACGTCGCGGCCGGCTCGGTCATCACCAAGAGCGTGCCGCCGGGCGCGCTGGCGGTGGCGCGCGGACGCCAGGAGACGCGCGAGGGATGGGTCTCGCGCAAGCAGAAGGACAAGAAACCCAAGCACGGGGAGTAGGCCATGTGTGGGATCGTCGGCTACGTCGGGAACAAGAGCGCGATCGACATCGTGCTGGAGGGGCTCAAGCGGCTCGAGTACCGCGGGTACGACTCGGCCGGCGCGGCGGTGATCGGGCCCGAGGGACTGCAGATCCGGCGGGCCGCCGGTCGCATCAAGGTGCTGGAGGGCATTCTCCGGGAGCGGCCGATCGACGGCCGCATCGGGCTCGGCCACACCCGCTGGGCCACCCACGGTCGCCCCACCGACGAGAACGCGCATCCCCACACCGACGGCTCGGGTGAGCTGGTGGTGGTGCACAACGGCATCATCGAGAACTACCTGCCGATCAAGGAGCGCCTGCAGGCCGAGGGGCACGTCTTCAAGTCGGAGACCGACACCGAGGTCATCGCCCACCTGGTGGAGCGGCATCTCAAGGACACCCCGCGGCTCGACGAGGCGGTCCGCCGCGCGCTCCGCGAGCTGCGCGGCTCCTACGCGGTGGTCGTCCTCCACCGGCGCATGCCCGACCGGCTGGTCGCGGCCAAGCTCGGCGCGGGCAGCGTGGTGGTGGGGCTCGGCGAGAACGAGACCTTCCTCGCCTCCGACATCCCGGCGATCCTCTCCCACACCCGCGACGTGGTGGTGCTGGAGGACGGAGACGTCGCGGTCATCACCCGCGCGGGCGTCGAGATCACCGACCTCGACGGCGCCCCGGTGCAGCGGACGCCGAGCCGCATCCTGTGGGACCCGATCATGGCCGAGAAGGGCGGCTACCGCCATTTCATGTTGAAGGAGATCTTCGAGCAGCCGCGCGCCGCCGCCGACACCATGCGGGGCCGCGTCCAGCTCGAGGGGGGCACGGTGGTGCTGCCCGACGTGCAGCTCGACCCGGACGTGGTGGCGGGGATTCAACGGATCGTTCTGGTGGCGTGCGGGACCTCCTACCACGCGGCCATCGTCGGCCGCTTCATGCTCGAGCGGCTGACCGGCATCGCCAGCGAGGTCGACATCGGCTCCGAGTTCCGCTACCGCGACGCGGTGCTGGGGCCGGAGACGCTGGTGATCGCGATGTCGCAGTCCGGGGAGACCGCGGACACCCTGGGCGCGGTCAAGGCCGCGCGGGCCAAGGGCGCGCCGATCGTGGGCATCACCAACGTGGTGGGCTCCGCCCTCTCGCGCGAGGCCACCGGCACGCTCTACACCCACGCCGGCCCCGAGATCGGGGTCGCCTCCTCCAAGACCTTCACCGCGACCCTCGTGGCCTGCTACCTCCTCGCCCTCTGGCTGGGCCGCCGCCGGGGCGCCCTGCTCGCCGAGGACGGGCGCAAGCACATCCAGGGCCTGCTCGAGCTGCCGCGCCTGATGGAGCAGACCCTCGAGATGGAGAACGCGGTGGCCGACCTGGCCCGCGAGGTGTCGCGGCACAAGAACTTCCTCTTCCTGGGCCGCGGGATCAACTACCCGCTGGCTCTCGAGGGCGCGCTCAAGCTGAAGGAGCTCTCCTACGTACACGCGGAGGGCTACCCGGCCGGGGAGATGAAGCACGGGCCGATCGCGCTGCTGGAGGACGGCTTCCCGGTCATCGCGCTGAACCCGCGCGACGCGTCCTACGACCGCATGATGGGCAACCTGGAAGAGGTGCGCGCGCGAGAGGGCCGGGTGATCGCGATCGGCCACGAGGGCGATCGGGAGCTCGCGGCCAAGGCGGACATCATGCTGACCGTGCCCGTGGCCGGCGATCTGCTCACCCCGATGCTGCTGTCGATCCCCATGCAGCTGCTGGCGTACCACATGGCGGTGCGCCTGGGTCGCGACGTCGATCAGCCGCGGAACCTCGCGAAGTCGGTCACCGTCGAATAGGTTTTCACCCTCTCCCCCTGGGGAGAGGGCAGGGTGAGGGCCACGACCCCTCGCGGTTGTGGTAACGTTAGCTTCCATGCCGCACCCCGCAGTGACCGCCGAGAGTCTCCTCGCGCCCCTCAATCCCCCGCAGCGCGACGCGGTCACGACGACGAAGGGTCCGGTGCTGGTGCTGGCCGGTGCGGGCAGCGGCAAGACCCGCGTCATCGCCCACCGCATCGCGTACCTGCTCGCGGTCGAGGGGGTCGACCCCCGGCACGTCCTCGCGGTCACCTTCACCAACAAGGCGGCGGCCGAGATGCGCCACCGGGTGGAGGACCTGCTGCTGCCCGCGGGGATCCGACCGCCGCTCATCGCCACCTTCCACTCCGCGTGCGTGCGCATCCTGCGCGAGCGGGCGGCGCACGCCGGGCTGCCGCCTTCCTTCGTGATCTACGACGAGGACGACCGGCAGTCCCTGGTGAAGGAGGCGCTCCGCGAGCTGGACTTCGACGAGCGCACGCTCACCCCGAGCACGGTGGTGCACCGGATCAGCCACTGCAAGAACCAGATGCTGGCGCCCGCCGACGTGGAGCAGCTCGCCCGCACCCCGCGCGAGGAGCGCATCGCCTCGCTCTACCGCCTCTACGAGCAGAAGCTGCAGGCGGCCGGCGCGCTCGACTTCGACGACCTGCTGCTGCGGGTGGTGCGGCTCCTCGAGACCGTCCCGGAGGCGCTCCGCTGGTACCGCACCCGGTGGACCCACGTGCTGGTGGACGAGTACCAGGACACCAACCGCGCCCAGTACCGCATCGTGCAGCTCCTGACCGAGGAGCACCGGAACCTCTGCGTGGTGGGCGATCCCGACCAGTCGGTCTACCGGTGGCGCGGGGCCGACCTGCGCAACATCCTCGACTTCGAGAAGGACTACCCGGACTGCCGGGTGGTGGCCCTCGAGCAGAACTACCGCTCGACCAAGCGCATCCTCGGCATCGCCTCCGCGGTCATCGTCAACAACACCGCGCGCCGGGAGAAGCGGCTCTGGACCGACAATCACGAGGGGGAGCGCCCCGAGGTCTACCGCGCGTGGGACGAGAACGAGGAGGCCGCCTTCGTGGCCCAGAAGGTGCGCGCCCTCCGCGGCGAGGGGCGCGACTACCGCGACGTGGCGGTGTTCTACCGCACCAACGCCCAGTCGCGCGTGCTGGAGGACGCCCTGCGCCGCGCGGGGGTGCCGTACCTCATCGTGGGCGGTGTCCGCTTCTACGAGCGCCGCGAGATCCGCGACGTGGTCGCGTATCTGCGCTTGCTGTCGAATCCGCTCGACGACGTCGCGTTCCGCCGCGCGGTGGCCGCCCCCGCGCGCGGGATCGGCAAGGCCTCGCTCGACCGTCTCGCCGACGGCGCGCGAGCGGCCGGGGTCCCCCTGCTCGCCCACTGCGCCGCGATCCCGCCCGACATCACCGGCAAGCCGCGGCGGGCGCTCGAGGAATTCGCCGCGATGATCGCGCGCCTGGGCGAGCGCCGGAGCGGGCTGACCGTGCCCGCCCTCATCGACGAGGTGTGCGCGGTCTCCGGCTATCGCGACGCGCTCAAGGCCGAGCGCACCGCGGAGGCGCAGGCTCGGCTGGAGAACCTCGAGGAGCTCGTGGCCGCCTCCGAGGAGTTCATCGTCACGCAGCAGGCGGCCGGACTCGATCCGGTCACCCTGGAGGCCTTCCTCGACTCCATCGCGCTGGTGGCCGACACCGACGAGATCGATCCGGAGGCGGGCGGGGTGACCCTGATGACGCTGCACTCCGCCAAGGGGCTCGAGTTCCCGGTGGTGTTCCTCACCGGGCTCGAGGAGGGCGTCTTCCCCCACTCGCGCTCGATGCTCGAGCCGGAGGAGCTCGAGGAGGAGCGGCGTCTCTGCTACGTGGGCATCACGCGCGCGCGCGAGCGGCTGCTCCTCTCCTACGCGCTCCACCGCCGCATCCAGGGCTACGGGGTCGCGGAGCCGTCGCGGTTCCTCCTCGAGATCCCGGAGGAGCAGCTCCACCTGATCAACGCGCGCCGGCCGGATCCGGTGGCCCCGATGGTCTCCGCCCCGGCCGCCCCCGATCCGGGCGACGACTTCCCGTTCCGCCTCGGCGCCAAGCTCCGCCACGCGCGCTGGGGTGAGGGCCTGCTGGTGGGCATGGAGCGCGAGGGCGCCGACGTGATCGCCACCGTCCACTTCGCCAGCGTCGGCCGCAAGCGCCTCTCGCTGCAGTACGCTCACTTGGAGGAGCTGTGACTCGTAGCCCTTACCTCCAAGTGACAACAGCGGGCAGGAGACAACCGCGGGTCGCCGCGACCATCTCGCCCACGGTCAACATGGCTCAGCCATGTTGAAGATGAAGAGGATCTAACGGTGGCCACACCACCAACGAAGATCTCGCTTCAGGAAGTCGACCACGTGGCCCGCCTGGCCCGCGTCGACTTGTCCGCGGCTGACAAGGAGCGGATGCGGAGCGAGCTCGACGGGATCCTCACCTACATCGACAAGCTCCGCGCCCTCGACACGCGCGACGTCGAGCCGACGTCCCACGCGGTCCCGGTCACCAACGTGATGCGGGACGACGTGGAGCGCCCGTCGCTGCCGGTGCAGGACATGCTCGCCAACGCGCCCGACGCCTATCGCGAGATGTTCCGCGTCCCCAAGATCATCGAGGAGTAGATGGCCGCGCTGGCGTGGCTGACCGCTCACGAGCTGGGCGCCCGGTACCGCAGCGGCGAGGCCACGCCCACCCAGGCGGTGACCGAGTACCTGGGGCGCATCGACGCGCTCGATCCCCGGCTACTCGCCTTCCTCACCGTGACCCGCGAGGACGCCCTGCGCCGGGCCGCCGAGTCCGACGCCCGCTTCCGGGCCGGCACGCCCCGCGGCCCGCTCGACGGGGTGCCGATCGCGCTCAAGGACGTGCTGTGCACGCGCGGGATCCGCACTACCTGCGGCTCGAAGATCCTGGAGCGCTTCGTGCCCCCCTACGACGCGACGGTGGTCGCGCGGCTCTTCGCGGCCGGCGCGATCCTGCTCGGCAAGCTCAACATGGACGAGTTCGCGATGGGCTCCTCCACCGAGCACTCCGCGTTCTTCACCACCCGCAACCCGTGGGACCTGGCCCGCGTGCCGGGAGGCTCGTCGGGCGGGGCCTCCGCCGCGGTGGCGGCGGGCCTGGCCGCGCTCAGCCTGGGCACCGACACCGGCGGCTCGATCCGCCAGCCCGCCGCCTTCTCGGGCGTGCTCGGGATGAAGCCCACCTACGGGCGCGTCTCGCGTTACGGGCTCATCGCCTTCGCCTCCTCGCTCGATCAGGTCGGCCCCCTCGCGCGCGACGCGGAGGACGCGGCCCTGCTGCTCGGGGCCATCGCGGGCCCCGACCCGATGGACTCCACCGCGATCGACGTCCCGGTGCCCGACTACCGCGCCACGCTGGGGCAGGGGATCGAGGGGCTGCGTCTCGGGGTGCCCGCCGAGTACTTCATCGAGGGCGTGGATCCCGAGGTGGAGCAGGCGGTGCGCACCGCGATCGCGACCCTCGAGAAGCTCGGCGCGCGCACCGTGCCGGTCTCGCTGCCCCACACCGAGTACGGGCTGGCCGCCTACTACGTCATCGCGCCGGCGGAGGCCTCGTCGAACCTCGCGCGCTACGACGGGGTGAAGTACGGGCTGCGGGTCCCGGGCGCCCGCGACCTGATCGACATGTACAGCAAGACCCGGGCGGCCGGCTTCGGCACCGAGGTGAAGCGGCGGGTGATGCTCGGCACCTACGTGCTCTCCGCCGGCTACTACGACGCCTACTACGGGCAGGCCCAGAAGGTGCGCACGCTGGTGCGGCGCGACTTCGACGAGGCCTTCGCGCGGGTGGACCTGATCGTGGCGCCCACCACCCCGGGCGTCGCGTTCAAGATGGGCGAGAAGGAAGACCCGATTCAGATGTACTTGAACGACATCTTCACGATCCCGGTGAACCTGGCCGGCCTCCCCGGCATCTCGATCCCGGGCGGCTTTACCCAGACCGGGCTGCCGATCGGGCTCCAGCTCATCGCCCCCGCCTTCGACGAGGCGACCCTGCTGCGCGCGGCCCACGCCTACCAGACCGTCACCGACTGGCACACCCGCCGCCCCCCGCTCGATGCGACGACGACGGTCGAGAGGACGCCCCGATGAGGGCCAACGGCCCGAAGAGGCCAAACCGCGGGCCGAAGTCATCCACGAACGGGCGCGATGAATAATTACGAAACCGTCATCGGTCTCGAGGTCCACGCCCAGCTCGCGACCGTCACCAAGATGTTCTGCGGCTGCCGGGCGGTGTTCGGGGCCGCGCCCAACACGGTCACCTGCCCGGTCTGCCAGGGCATGCCCGGCTCGCTGCCGGTGATCAACCGGCGCGCGGTGGAGTTCGGCATCATGACCGCGCTCGCGCTCGGCTGCGTGATCAACGCGCACAACCGCTTCGCGCGCAAGCACTACTACTACCCGGACATGCCGAAGAACTACCAGATCAGTCAATATGAAGAGCCGCTGGCGGAGCATGGCCGGTTGGTGGTCGACACGGGACCGGGCCCGCGGGAGATCGGCATCCAGCGCGTGCACCTCGAGGAGGACGTGGGTAAGCTGCTCCACGAGGGCGCGCTCGAGACCGCCCAGTCGAGCAGCGTGGACTACAACCGGGCCGGCGTGCCGCTGATGGAGATCGTCTCCAAGCCCGACCTCCGCAGCCCCGACGAGGCCGCCGCCTATCTCAAGGCCCTGCGCGCCATCGTGGTCTTCCTCCGGGTGTGCGACGGCAACATGGAGGAAGGCTCCCTGCGCTGCGACGCCAACATCTCGCTCCGGCCGCGCGGGCAGGCCGAGTACGGCACCAAGGTCGAGATCAAGAACATGAACTCGTTTCGGAACGTCCGCGACGCCCTCGAGCACGAGATCAAGCGGCAGACGCGCGCGCTCGCGACCGGCGAGCGCATCGTGCAGGAGACCCGGCTGTGGGACACCGACCGGATGGTGACCGTGTCGATGCGCTCGAAGGAGTTCGCGCACGACTACCGCTACTTCCCCGAGCCGGACCTGCCGCCGCTCGACGTGCAGCCGGCCTGGGTGGACGAGGTGCGGGCGCGCCTGCCCGAGCTGCCCGAGGCCCGCCGGGCGCGCTTCCAGAGCGCCTACGGCCTCTCGGCCTACGAGGCCGACCTGCTCGTCCAGGGGCGCGGTCTGGCCGACTACTTCGAGACCGCCGCGAAGGCCGCGGGCAAGCCCAAGAGCGTGGCCAACTGGGTGCTCAACGAGCTGCTGCGCGAGCTTCCGGGCGACGACGATCGCGCGATCGAGGCGTGCCCGATCTCGCCCGCCAACCTGGCCGGGCTGATTGGCCTGATCGACGACGGGACCATCAGCGGCAAGATCGCGAAGGACGTGTTCGAAAAGATGTACCGCTCCGGCGACACCGCGCAGGCGATCGTGAGCCGCGAGGGGCTCACCCAGATGGCCGACGAGGGCGCGCTCGGCGCCACGGTGGACCGGGTGCTGGCCCAGCACGCCAAGGTCGTCGAGGACTACCGAGCCGGGAAGAAGGCCGCGCTCGGCTTCCTCGTGGGGCAGGTGATGAAGTCGACGGATGGCAAGGCCAATCCGGCGCTCGCGAACCGCCTTCTGATCGAGAAACTACCGAAAGTCTGAATAGTTAGGTAAGATAGGACGCAGCCCATGATTCGGCTGCAGCACGTGTCGAAGGTCTTCGGAGCGGGCCCCTCCCGGGTGTCTGCCTTGAGCGGCATCTCCTTCCACGTCGCCAAGGGTGAGTTCGTGGTCCTGACCGGGGCCAGCGGGGCCGGCAAGACCACGCTGCTGCGGATGCTGTACCGGGCCGAGACCCCCTCCGAGGGCGACATCGAGGTCGCCGGCTTCGACGTCACCGAGCTGCGCCGCTCGGAGATCCCGCGCCTGCGCCGGTCGATCGGCATCGTGTTCCAGGACGCCAAGCTCCTGGCCGGCCGCACCGTGTTCGAGAACGTGGCCTTCGTGCTCCGCGTGCTCGGCACTCCGCGCCGCGACATCACGCCCAAGGCCTTCGCGGCGCTCAAGGCGGTGGGCCTCTCCGCGCGCGCCCAGGCGCTGCCGCACCAGCTCTCCCAGGGCGAGGCGCAGCGGGCCTCGCTGGCGCGGGCCATCGTGAAGTCGCCCGGCCTGCTATTGGCCGACGAGCCCACCGGCAACCTGGACGAGGACATGGCGGGCGAGATCCTGGGCCTGGTGAAAGAGATCTGGAGCCGCGGCACCACCGTGCTCTTCGCCACCCACCAGGCGCGCCTCGTCCCCCTCCTCAAGCGCCGCACGCTGAGACTCGAAGGCGGTCGCCTGGTGAAGGACGAAGGGTGAAGTCGAGCCGCGCGCGACGGGCCGCCCCGACCGAGAAGGCCCACGGTATGAAGAGATGTCACGGCGTCAGCCCAAGCGGCCAGTACAGTGCGGGACCATGCTGAGCTTCATCTTCAACGAGGCGATGCGGGACCTGCGCCGCGCGGGCCGCGTGGGCGTCAGTGCGATCCTGCTCATCGCGCTCTCGCTCACCGCCCTCGGCGGCTTCTGGCTGCTCTCCCTCAACCTCGGGCGCGCCATCGACCAGTGGGGCGACCGGGTGCGGGTGATCGTGTACCTGAAGGACGAGCCGCCCGCCGCGCGCCTCGAGGAACTGATGCAGCGGATCGAGGGCGTGGGCGGCATCCAGCGGCTGCGCTACGTGTCCAAGGCGGAAGCGCTGCGCGCGCTGAAGCGCTCGCTCGGCAGCCAGGCCGACGTGGCCGATCAGCTCCCGCGCAACCCGCTCCCCGCCTCCGTCGAGGTCACGCCGGACGCGGCCATCGCCACGCCGGAGGGCACCCGCGCGCTGGTGGGCCGGCTCGTCGCGCTGCCGGAGGTCGAGGAGGTGCAGGGTGGCAGCCAGTGGGTCGACGGGCTCGCCCAGTTCCGGCGGCTCTTCCAGGGCATGGGCCTGGTGGTGGGCGCGGTGCTGGCGCTGGCCGCGATCCTCACCGTGACGACCGCCACCACCCTCGTGCTGCACCTGCGGCGCGACGAGATGGAGATCATGCGGCTGGTGGGCGCCACCGAGAGCGTGATCCGCTGGCCGCGCCTCCTGCAGGGCATGGCCCAGGGCCTGGTCGCGGCCATCGTGGCGCTGGCCGCCCTCGAGATCGCCTACGCGCTGGCGGTGCCGCGCCTCGAGCCGCTCCTGCCCGTCACCATCGGGCTCGAGCGTGTCACGTTTCTCTCGCCGCTCCAGGCGTTGGCCCTGATCGCGACCGGCACCATGCTCGGGGCGATGGGCGGCCTGCTCGCCCGCGGGCGGGCGCAGGCATGACCGCCGCCTGGCTGTTGAGCGTGGCGCTTGCCCTGGCGCCCATGCTGCTCGCTCCCCCCGCGGCCTGGGCCCAGGCCCCGAAGCGCGAGGGCGCGGCCGACATCGGGGACAAGCAGCGCGACCTCCAGCAGACCCAGAAGCAGCTCAAGGAGGAGCGCCAGAAGGCGGCCGACGCGCGCAAGCGCGAAGCGAGCGTGCTGAGCGAGCTGGAGGCGATCGACCAGCGGCTCACCGAGAAGCGCAAGCAGGTGGTGGCGATCGACGGGCGCATGCGGCGGGCCCAGTCCGACATCGGCGACCTGCAGGCCGAGATCGGCCGGCTCCAGAAGAGCCGCTCCGGGCAGGAGGACGTCCTCGGCCGGCGGCTGCGCGCCCTCTACAAGCTCCAGGCCCAGGGCGGCGTCCTGCCCATCGTGCTCTCCGGTGATGACCCGGTGAACCAGGCGGTCCAGCTGCGTCACCTCACCACCCTGGCCACGGTGGACGCACGTCTGATTCGAGAGTATCGTGTGACGTCCGAGGTTTTGGCCGATCGGAAGAGCCGGGTCGAGGCGCGGGGCAAGGAGCTGGCGTCGCTCCGGACCGAGGCGGAGCAGGAGCGGCTCGAGTTCGACCAGGAAGCGGCGAAGCGCCGGGCGCTCCTGTCGAAGGTGCAGGACGAGCGCGCCTACCACGATCGGATGGTGGGCGAGCTCTCGGAGGCGACCCGGCGGCTCGAAGCGTTCATTCGTGACCTGCAGGAAAAGCAGCGACGGGCGGTGGCGAAGGTGCCGCCTCCCAGCCGGCCGGCCCGGCCGTCGCCCGGTGACACGCCGTCGGGCAACGGGTTCGCGGCGCTGCGCGGGCGGTTGTCTTGGCCGGCGGACGGACGGGTGGTCGCCGAGTACGGGCCGCAGGTCAATCCGCGGTTCGGCACGAAGACGTTCCGGAACGGTATCGACATCGAGGCCGTCGAGGGCTCGAATATCGCGGCGGTGTTCCCCGGCCACGTGGTGTACACGGGATGGTTCCGGGGGTACGGGAACCTGATCATCGTGGATCACGGCGGGGAGTACTACACGGTGTACGCTCACGCGGCCGACATCCGGGTCACGGAGGGCGACGAGGTCAAGCAGGGACAGATCATCGGCACCGTCGGAGATACCGGCTCGCTGCAAGGGCCGCGCCTCTATTTCGAGGTGCGGCACGAGGGCAAGCCCCAGGACCCGGCCCAGTGGCTGCGTCCAAAAGGATAGTTCAACGGAGGCGTACACGATGCGGCCCATCCGGCACATGAAGAAGGTGGTCCTGATCTCCTCGCTCCTGCTCATCCTCACCCTGTCCCTCGGCGGCGGGGTGGCGAGCAAGGGCAACGACACGGCGGCCACCTACGAGAACCTGCGGCTCTTCACCGAGGTGCTCTCGATCGTCCAGAGCCAGTACGTGGACGAGGTCCCGCCCAAGGACCTCATCTACAACGCGATCAAGGGGACTCTTCGAGGGCTGGACCCCCATTCGTCGTTCCTCGATCCCGACATGTACCGGGAGATGCAGGTCGAGACGAGCGGGTCCTTCGGCGGGCTCGGCATCGAGATCACGCTGCGCGACGACGTGCTGACGGTGGTCGCGCCCATCGAGGGCACGCCGGCCTATCGCGCCGGCATCCAGCCCGGCGACCGCATTCTGAAGATCGAGGGCCTCTCCACCAAGGACATGCAGCTGGCCGATGCGGTCAAGCGCATGCGCGGGAAGCCGGGCAGCAAGATCACGGTCACCATCGTGCGCGAGGGCTGGACCGAGCCGAAGGACTTCCTGATCACCCGCGAGCAGATCCGGGTGCAGTCGGTGAAGAACAACCAGCTCGAGCCCGGCATCGAGTACATCCGCCTGCGGCAGTTCCAGGAGCAGACCTCCAACGATCTGGAGACCGCGCTCGAGAAGTACTCCAAGGAAGGCAAGATCCAGGGCCTCGTGCTCGACCTGCGCAATAACCCGGGCGGCCTGCTCACCTCCGCGGTCGAGGTGACCGAGAAGTTCCTCGAGCCTGGCAAGCTGGTCGTCTACACCGAGGGCCGGGTGCGCAACCAGAACATGCGTTTCTCCTCGAACGCCAAGCACGCGTTCACCGATTTCCCGGTGGTGGTGCTGGTCAACCAGGGCAGCGCCTCTGCCTCCGAGATCGTGGCCGGCGCGCTTCAGGATTGGGGTCGCGCGGTGGTCCTCGGCACTCAGAGCTTCGGCAAGGGCTCGGTGCAGACCATCATTCCCCTCTCCGACGGATCCGGGCTGCGGCTGACCACCGCGAAGTACTTCACCCCGAAGGGCCGGTCGATCCACGGCAAGGGCATCACCCCGGACATCTTGGTCGAGGGACCGAAGACGACGGCGGCGGTCAGCGGGGAAGGCGCCGCGGCGCCCACCCCGCCGCCCGCGGCCGAGACCCCGCAGGAGCAGCTCAAGCGCGACCCGCAGCTGCAGCGCGCGCTCGACCTGCTCAAGGCCATGAAGATCCTGGACAAGAGCCGGCCGACGGGGAATCCGCAGGCGCAAGCCCGCTAGGCGCACGGGAGCCCACGAGTGCCGGCGAGGGTGTGGCAGGCTCTCGCCGGCCTCATCGTCTTGCTCCTGATCGCGGTCGTGGGCCTCGATCAGTGGCAGGCGCGGCGTGGCGAGGCGAGCCTGTTCGGGCGCGGGCTCCTCGGCTCGCCGCGTCCTCAGATGGTCGCGCCGGCGCCGCCCCCGCTTCCCCGGCCTGACGCGGCGCTCGAGGCGGCGGCGCCGACCCCGCCGCCATCGGGCGCCCCCCGGGTCGCCGTCATCGTCGACGACCTGGGCGGCCGGCGGGACGTGTTCGACGTGCTGCGTGAGATCCGGCGGCCGCTGACGGTGGCGGTGCTGCCCGCCCTGCCGCTCTCCGCGTCGATCGCGCGGGACGCGTTCCGGTCGGGGATGGAGGTGCTGCTGGACGTGCCGATGGAGCCGTACCGCTACCCGGAGCTCGATCCCGGGCCCGGCATGCTGACCGCGACGATGGCGCCGGGGGAGATCCAGAAGGCGGTGGGGACGCAGCTCGAGACGGTGGCGGCCGCGGTCGGGGTGATGAACCGGATGGGCTCGCGGCTCACCGAGGACCGGAGCCGCATGCGGGCGATGCTGGAGGTGCTGGCGGCGCGCCGGCTGTTCCTGGTGGACGCCTACACGTCGAGCCAGTCGCTGGCCTTCGACGAGGCGCGCAGCGCGGGCGTGCGGGCGGCCCGCCGGCAGATCCTGGTGGATCACGCCCGCGGGGAAGCGGGAGACCGGCTACGATGGGACGAGGTGGCGGGATGGGCGGAGCGGCGGGGCGAGGTCATCGTGGTGGCCCACGGCCATCCGCTCACCGTGCGGCTCCTGAAGGAGTACGTGCCGCGGTGGGAAGCGCGCGGGCTGCGGCTCGTCCCCGTGTCGACCCTCGCGCGCTAAGCATTCGCCCATGATCGTCCTCGGCATCGAGACCTCGTGTGATGAGACCGCCGCCGCGGTGGTGGACGGCGGCCGCAAGGTGCTCTCGAGCGTGGTCGCTTCGCAGGACGACGTGCACGCACCCTACGGCGGCGTGGTGCCCGAGCTGGCCTCGCGGCGGCATCTGGAGGTGCTGGTGCCGGTGCTGCGGCGCGCGCTCGAGACCGCCGGAGTCGGGCTCCCCGACGTGGACGGCGTCGCGGTGACCTACGGCCCCGGGCTCGTCGGCTCCCTCCTCATCGGCTGCTCGGCCGCGAAGGCGATCGCCTACGCCCGCCGCCGGCCGCTGGTGGGCGTCAACCACCTCGAGGGCCACATCTACGCCGCCTTCCTGGAAGGGGAGCCGCCCACCCACCCGTTCCTCGCCCTGGTGGTCTCGGGGGGCCACACCGCGCTCTACCTGGCGCGCGAGCCGCGCCGCTACGAGTGCATCGGCCAGACGCGCGACGACGCGGCGGGCGAGGCCTTCGACAAGGTGGCCAAGCTGCTCGGCCTGGGCTTTCCGGGCGGCCCCGCGGTCGAGCGCATCGCGCGCACCGGCGATCCGCGCGCCATCGCGTTCCCGACCGCCAACATGAGCGACGGGGCGCCCGACTTCTCGTTCAGCGGCATCAAGACCGCGGTGTCGCTCTACGTGCGGCGCGCGGGATCGCTCACGCCGGGTCAGGTGGCCGACGTGGCCGCCTCCTTCCAGGCCACCGCGGTCAAGATGCTGGTGCGCAAGACCGCGAAGGCGGCCCTCCGCCTGGGCGTGCGGCGCATCGTGCTGACCGGCGGGGTGGCCGCCAACACCGCGCTGCGCGAGGGCCTGGAGGCCGAATGCCGCGAGCGCGGGTGGGTCCTCCACGTGCCCTCGCGCCGCCTCTGCACCGACAACGCGGCCATGATCGCGGCGGCCGGCCACGACCGTCTCGAGGCGGGCGAGCGCGCCCCGCTCAACCTCAACGCGGTCCCCGACCTGGCGCTGGCATGAGCGCCGCGGCGGTCTGAGGCTTCCGTGGCGCGCCTCGACGACGAGAGCCTGCTGGCCGGCCTCCCCGACGCGGTGGTCGGGGTCGACGACGGCCTGCGGGTGATGCTCTGGAACCCCGCCGCCGAGGCCCTCCTGGGCCGCTCCGCCCGGCGGACCCTCGGCCGAGCGCTGAAGGAGATCTTCCCGCCCGACACCTCGCTGGTGCGCCACCTGGGCGACACGCTCGCGACCGGCGAGAGCCGGTCGGAGTCCGAGGCGGTGATCGAGAGCGGCGACGGCCGGCCGGTGCACGTGAGCATCGTCACCGCCCCCCTCGCGCGGAGCGGCGACGTCGAGGCCGCGGTGGCGGTGATCCGCGACATGACCCGCCTGCACCAGCTCGAGTCGGAGGTGCGCCGCGGCGAGACCCTCGCCGCCGCCGGCCAGATCGCGATGGGCCTGGCCCACGAGATCCGCAACCCGCTCGGGGCCATTCGCGGCGCGGTCCAGCTCATGCGCCGCGAGCTGGGCGACGACCCGCGCCTCGGCGAGTACACCGACGTGCTGCTGAAGGAAGTGGACCGGGTCAATCGGATCATCGAGATGCTGCTCGACATCGGGCGCCCGGTGACGCTGCGCCCGGTCCCGCTCAACGTCCACCAGCTGCTGGAGCGGGTGGCCCTGCTCGCGGAGGAGATGGCGAGCGAGCGCGGCGTGCAGATCGTCCGGCGCTACGACCCGAGCCTGCCGCCCATCCTGGCCGACGAGGATCGGATCCTGCAGGTCTTCCACAACCTGGTGCGCAACGCGGTGGAGGCGATGGATCGGGGCGGGCGTCTCACCCTCGTCACCCGGCTCAGCATGAACCCGCTCTTCGCCAAGGTGGATCTGGGTCACGGCCAGCGCAGCATGGCCGAGATCCAGGTGATGGACGACGGCCAGGGCATCTCCGAGGCGATCCGCGCCCGGCTCTTCACTCCGTTCTTCACCACCAAGGACAAGGGGCTGGGGCTCGGCCTGGCCCTCTGCCACCGCATCGTCGACGAGCACCGCGGGGCCATCCAGATCGCGAGCGAGCTCGGCCGCGGCACCACCGTCTCATGCTTCCTGCCGATCGCCCGATGATTCAGGCGCACCCGATGAGCGCTTGCGCGAAGAGGCCACGACGCCCGCGCGGAATCTTCCCGCGCCGACCGCTATGACGATGACAATCGCCGGACAGATCCTGATCGCGGACGACGAGGACAGCCTGCGCTGGGTCCTCGAGAAGGGGTTCCGCGGCGCGGGATACCAGGTGACCGCGGTCAAGGATGGCACCGCGGCCCTCAAGGAGGTCGAGGCCTCCCCCTTCGATCTCATCCTGCTCGACGTGCGCATGCCCGGCATCGATGGCCTCTCGCTCCTCAAGCAGGTGCGCGACAAGCGGCCCGACGCGCAGGTGGTCATCATGACCGCCCACGGCACGATGGAGACCGCGGTCCAGGCGATGCAGGAGGGCGCCTACGACTACCTGGCCAAGCCCTTCGACCTCGACGAGGCGCTCCTGCTCGCCGAGCGCGCGCTGACCGCGCGGCGGCTGACCCAGGAGGTGACCGCGCTCCGCTCCGGGCTCAAGGAGGTCTGGGAGTTCGGCGCGCTCGTGGGCCGGCATCCGACGATGCAGGAGGTCTACAAGGCGATCGGCCGGGTGGCGGCCAGCGACGTGTCGGTCCTGCTGCGGGGCGAGTCCGGCACCGGCAAGGAGGTCGTGGCCCGCGCGCTCCACCACTACAGCCGGCGCGCGGGGCGCCCCTTCGTCGGCATCTCGGCCGCGGCCATCCCGAGCACGCTGCTGGAGTCCGAGCTGTTCGGCCACGAGAAGGGCGCGTTCACCGACGCCAAGGAGCGCCGCCTCGGCAAGCTCGAGCTGGCCCACGGGGGCTCGGTCTTCTTCGACGAGATCGGCGACATGCCACCCGAGCTGCAGGTGAAGCTCCTGCGCGCGCTGCAGGAGCGGAACTTCGAGCGCGTCGGCGGCCACGAGCTGATCCGCATGGACGTGCGGGTGATGGCCGCCACCCACCGCGACCTCGAGGCCATGATGAAGAGCGGGCGCTTCCGGGAAGACCTGTTCTACCGCTTGAACGTGGTCACCCTCTCGCTGCCCGCCCTGCGCGACCGCCGCGGCGACATCCCGCTGCTCGTCGAGCACTTTCTCGCCAAGTACGCCGAGTCGCTCGGCGAGCGCGTGGTCACCGCCGACGCGATGGACCGGCTCATGGGCTACGACTGGCCCGGCAACGTGCGCGAGCTGGAGAACGTGGTCCAGCGCGCCATGGTCATGGCCTCGACCGGGGCGATCCTGCCCGAGCACCTGCCGATCGGCCCGGTGTCGGCGGCGGTCGGGGTGGGCACCGACACCTCGCTGGAGGAGATCATCGAGCGCAAGATGCACGAGTGCGTGCGCGGCCTGCGCGGCCACGCCTCCGCCAACCTCCACGGGCTCATGGTGGGCCTGGTGGAGAAGCCGCTGCTGCGCGCGGTGATGCGGGAGACCAAGGGCAACCAGGTCCGCGCCGCCCAGCTCCTCGGCATCAACCGGAACACCCTGCGCAAGAAGCTCAAGGAGCACGGCATCGATCCCGACGCCGTGTAGGAGACCGTGCCGACGCGCTGCGCCTGGGCCAACGGAGGCCCGCTGGAGATCGAGTACCACGACACCGAGTGGGGCGTCCCCTCGCGGGACGACCGCCACCTCTTCGAGATGCTGATCCTCGAGGGCGCCCAGGCCGGGCTCTCCTGGTCCACCATCTTGAGGAAGCGGGAGAACTACCGGAAGGCCTTCGCGGGATTCGATCCGATCAAGGTCGCCCGCTTCGACGCACGCAAGCGCGCCGCCCTCATGCGGGATCCGGGCATCGTGCGGAACCGGCTGAAGATCGAGGCGACGGTGGCCAACGC
>DASZJM010000298.1:0-6720 GCA_035948165.1 Candidatus Methylomirabilota bacterium | reverse complement strand
TGCATCGCGGCGGGCAGGTCATCGGCGAGCATGCGGCTCGACACGTCGCGGGCCACCGTGCCGCCCGCGTAGAAGATCTCCGCGTAACAGAGGCGGTCCTGGGGCCGCAGGATCTTCGGCATCATCTCGCGCAGCTCCGGGCGCAGGAAGCGCGCCGGTCCGAAGCCGTGCGGCTGGAAGACGGCCAGCACCCGCTCCGCGCCGGTTTGTGCGGTGGTGATCGCGGCGCGGAGCTTCTCGCCGTTGTGGGCGTAGTCGTCCACCACCCGGATGCCGCTCGGGGTGACCGCGATCACCTCGAAGCGGCGGGCCACCCCCGGGAAGCGCGCGAGCAGCGCGGCCACCGTGGCGGGCGCGAGGCCGAGCTCGAGCGCGATCAGCGCGGCGGCGGCCGCGTTCTCCAGATTGTGGCGGCCGGGCTGCGGCACGTCCAGCATGAGCGGCCCGCCCGGAAGATGGAGCACGCCGGCGGCACGGTGCGGCCCCACGCTCGTGATCTCGACCCGCGCGTCCGCGCCCGGATCGATGCCGTAGGTGCGCGCGCCCACCGCGCGACCGACCTCGGTGGCTTCCGGCGAGGCCGCGTTGACGAGGAGGCGGCCGCAGCGCTTGGCGAACGTCTCGAACTGGGGCCGTAGCGTCTCCACCTCGCCGTGGTCGCGGCTGATGTTGTGGATGAGCCCGAGCGCGGCGTGATAGCCGGTGAGGGTACCGTCGGACTCGCAGGCCTCGGCGGCCACCGGCCCATCGGCCGCGCCGGGCAGGAAGCAACCCGCGCCGCCCTCCCCGGCGAGCGCGGCGCCGCCCAATACGGTCGCGCTCCGCCCCGCCTCTCGCGTGAGCCAGCCCACCATGCCGGTGATCGTGCTCTTGCCGCTCGTGCCCGCGATGGCCACCCCCGGGTGCCCGGCGTCGACCACCTCGGCCAGCAGCGCCGGGCGGGGCACGCGCTCGATGCCGTAGCCGCGCGCCGCGCGCACCTCGGGGGTCTCCGCCTCGACCGCGGTCGAGTAGATGAAGCGGTCGAGGTTGGGGGTGACCGCGGAGCCGTCCTGCGGCTTGACCTCGATGCCGAGCGCGGTGAGCCGCTCGGCCACGTCCAGGTTCTTGCCCTGGTCGAAGGAGCGGTCGGAGCCCTGGACGATGTGCCCGCGCGCCCGCATGAGCTGGGCGAGCGGGTTCATCCCCACGCCCGCGATGCCCGAGAAGTGATAGCGCACGTCCAATGGTCCCACGGATCGGGCCGGATATTGACCAACGAACCGGTGGCTTTTCGCCCACCTACCAGGGCGAAGCGCCCGAGGGGGAAATGGAAGCCCTTGATTTAACGGAGGGTTATCCGTGGCACTCCGCTTGCGATGCAGGGGCGGCCAAGGAGGACGCCATGGACACCGAGACCGTCGAGGCCAGGGCCGTTACCGTGAAGGGGCGTTTCTGCGGCTCCCCGAAGCTGGCCAGCGGCGGCTACATCGCGGGCCTCCTCGGCCGGCTGATGGAGGGCCCGGCGCGGGTCAACCTCGAGCAGCCGGTCCCGGTGGAGCACGCGCTCGGGATCGAGCGGCTGTCCGACGGGGCCATCGTGCTCACGGAGGGTGGGGCCACCCTGGCCCACGCGAGCCCGGCCCCGCTCCAGCTCGAGCCCCCGCCGCCGGTGACGTACGCGGAGGCCGAGTGGGCCTCCGAGCGCTATCTGGGCTTCACGGAGCACTCGACTCCTGGCTGCTTCGTCTGCGGTCCCGCGCGCGAATGGGGCGACGGGCTCGCGATCTATCCCGGGCCCATCCCGGGCCGGCGCCTCGTGGCCGCGCCGTGGGCTCCCGATCCCACCCTGTTCGACAAACACGGGACGGTCCGTCCCGAGTTCGTCTGGGCCGCGCTCGATTGCCCGACCGGCTTCGCGCTGCTCGAGGCCTTCGGTCGCCGCAAGGTCTCGCTGAGCCAGCTGACCGCTCACCTGATCCGCCCCCTGCCGGTCGGCGCCCGCTGGATCGTGATGGGCTGGCCGTTCGCGGCCGAGGGCCACACGCTGCTGGGCGCCTCCGCAATCTTCTCGGAGAGCGGCGAGCTCCACGCGCTCGCCTCCGCGGTGCTGGCCTGCGCCGACTGAGCTAGGCCGGCGCGGGCGGCCGGCGCTTCACGAGCTGCATGCTCACCATCGTGAGCACCGGCTCGCCCCGCTGATTGATCGTCGTCCAGTGCAGGCGCACGATCCCGCGGTCCGGCTTCGAGCTGGACGGCCGCTGCTCCAGCACCTGCACGGTGACCCGCAGCGTGTCGCCCGGCCGCACCGGCCGCAGCCAGCGCAGCTCGTCCGCTCCCGGGGAGCCGAGGCTGCACGCGGCGAGCGCGCGCGTCTGGGCGAAGAGGCGGAAGGTCAGCGCGAGGGTGTGGAACCCGCTCGCGATGAGCCCCCCGAAGAGCGTCTCCTTCGCGGCCTCCACGTCGAGGTGGAAGGGCTGGGGATCGAAGGCGAGCGCGAAGTCGAGGATCTGGGCCTCCGTGATCGTGACCCCGTCGGTCCGGAACTCGCGGCCGGCCGTGAAGTCCTCGAAGTAGAGAGCGGTGTCCATCAGGCGGGCGGCGGCTCCGCACCGGCGCGCTCGACGATCAGCCGGTAGTGCTCGGGGCGGCGATGGAGCGCGAAGTTGAAGATGGTCTGCTTGAACGAGCGCGTGAGGTCGAGGTCGCAGCGCGCGGTGATCAGCTCGTCGCCCAGGGTCGCGGCGAGCGCCACGATCTCGCCCGACGGCGCGATGATCGCGCTCTGGCCGATCATGTCGCAGCCCTCCTCCTTGCCGCACTTGGCGACACCGACCACCCACGTGCCGTTCTGGTACGCTCCCGCCTGCATCACCAGGTGATTGTGGAACGGCCCGAGCAGATCGTGCTCGGGCGCGGGCGGGTTGTGCACCGGGGTGTTGTAGCCGAGGAGGATCATCTCCACACCCTGCAGGCCCATCACCCGGTATGTCTCGGGCCAGCGGCGATCGTTGCAGATGCACAGGCCGAGCACGCCGCCCAGCGCGCGCCACACCGGGAAGCCCAGGTCGCCCACGTCGAAGTAGCGCTTCTCGAGGTGCTGGAACGGCCGCCACGGCTCGTGCGCCGCGTGACCGGGCAGGTGGACCTTGCGGTACTTGCCCACGAGCCGCCCGCCGCGATCGACCAGGATCGAGGTGTTGTAGCGCCGGACCGCATCGCCCTCGCGGGCGAGCTCGGCGTAGCCCAGGCAGAAGGCGAGGCCGAGCCGCGCCGCCTCGTCCCAGAGCGGGCGGGTCTCGGGCCCGGGCATCTCGCGCTCGAAGAACGCGTCGATCTCCGCCTGATCCTCCATCCACCAGCGGGGGAAGAAGGTGGTGAGGGCCAGCTCCGGGAAGACCACCAGGTCGCACCCCCGGACGTGGGCCTGCCCGAGGAGGCCCACCAGCCGCTTGACGACGTCGGATCGGCTGTCGCGGCGGGCGATCGGGCCGAGCTGGGCGGCGCCGACCGTGATCACGCGGGGCATGGGGCGGAGCCTAGCACGTGTGATCGGCGGGGAAAACGGAGGTGCGACCGCAGCCGGCCGGGCACGGAGCCGGCCGGCTGCGTCGACGGGAACTACTTGCTGGCGACCGCGGCGAGCTTGGCCTGGATCTGCGGCTTCGGGACGGCGCCGATGACCTGATCCTGGACCTTGCCGTCCTTCACGAACAGGATCGTCGGGATCGAGCGGATGCCGTACCGGGCGGCCAGGCCCGGGTTCTCGTCCACGTTCACCTTCGCCAGCGTCACGCTGCCGTCCGATGTCCGGGCCAGATCCTCGAGGATCGGGCCGACCGCCCGGCAGGGGCCACACCACTCAGCCCAGAAGTCCACCATCATCACGCCTTCGGCGGCGACCACCGCCTCGTCGTAGTTCTTTTCGTCCAGATGCAGCAACCAGGGGGCGTCGTTGCTCATGTGTGCTGTCCTCCCGTGCTTGAGATGAGGGAAACGACCCGGGCGATGCACCCGGGGCTTCCGGGTAAGATGGGAAGGCCCGATGCCCCCGATCCGGCTCGATCATATCGCTATCGCGCTCCCGAGTATCAGCGCCGCGCCCGAGGTCCTGGTGGGAGCGCTGGGAGGGGTCCCGGATCGGAGCCAATCCGCCGGGGTCTTCCGCTGGGCGACCTGGCGATTCCTGGGCGGCGGCTGCCTCGAGGTGCTGGAGCCCCTCGGTCCCGATGGCTTCCTCCATCGCTTCCTGGCCGGACACGGCCCCGGAGTCCATCACGTGACCTTCAAGGTCCCCGGGCTCTCGGAGATCTGCCGCCGGGCGGAATCTTTGGGCTACGACGTCATCGGCCGGAACGAGAGCGATCCCTCCTGGAAGGAGGCGTTCCTCCACCCGAAGCAGGCGCTCGGCATCGTCGTCCAGGTTGTCGAGGCCGGCGAGCCGGGGCCGGTCGATGCGCGCGCGATCCCGCCGGGACTGCCCGATCCACCACCGCCCGTGCGCCTGCTCGGCCTCCGACTGCGGGCGCAGTTGGCGGCGCGCGCCCTCACCCAGTGGCGGGACCTGCTCGATGGCCGGGTGGAGACCACCGGGCCCGGCGGTCTCCTGTTCCGCTGGCCCGACTCGCCCCTGTGCCTCGCGGTGGACGTCGACTCGGCCGCGATCGAGGGGCCGCTCGCGCTCGAGCTCGCGAGCGAGCGGGTCGTCCCCGCGCTCGACGAGGCGAGTGCCCGGCTCGGCATCCGCCTCGCGCAGCGCTCCGCCTGAACCCGGCCGTTTTCACGGGTCCATTTCACGAAGGAGGTGCGTCGATGCAGCTCATCCTGACCGACATCCACCTGTTCCTCACCGGCATGGCCGGCGCGGCCGCCCAGTCCGCGGTCCGGATCGCCCTCGTGCTCGTGGGCGGCATCATCCTGGCCCGCGTGCTGCGCGCCCTGCTGATCCACCTCGAGCGCGCGCTCGTCCGGGCGGGCGAGCGTACCGGCGCGCTGGTCGCCGCGACGCGCTCGCGCGTGTCCACGCTCACCGGCGTGCTGCGGGCGCTCGCGCTCGTGGTGCTGTGGTCGGTGGTGACGATGATCTGCCTCTCGCAGCTCGGGCTCGACGTGCGGCCCATCCTGGCCGGCGCGGGCATCGTCGGGCTGGCGGTGGGCTTCGGCGCGCAATACCTCGTCCGCGACGTGATCGCCGGATTCTTCCTGGTGCTGGAAGATCAGGTGCGGGCGGGCGACGTGGCGGTGGTCAACGGCACCGGCGCGCTTGTCGAGACGCTCACGTTCCGGACCATCGGGCTCCGCGACCTCGCCGGTACCGTCCACATCTTCCCCAACGGCGGCGTGACCACGCTCGCCAACATGACGCGGGGCTGGTCCGGCTACGTGGTGGACGTCGAGGTCCCGTTCCGCGAGGATCCCGACCGCGTGATCGCGGTGATGCGGCGGATCGGCGACGAGCTGCGGGCCGATCCGGCCCACGCCCCGCTGATCCTCGAGCCCATCGAGGTCTTCGGCGTGGACGCGTTCAAGGAGGCGAGCCTCGTCATCAAGGCCCGCCTGAAGACCGCGCCGATCCAGCAGTGGGCGGTGGGCCGGGAGTATCGCCGGCGCCTGGTCCAGGCCTTTGCCGCCGAGGGAATCGAGAGCGTGGGGCGCACGCTGCAGGTGGGCGACGGCGGGCGGCCGCTCCCGATTCTGCTGATGGAGGCGCCGCCGGGCGGGCTGCCGACCGCAGTGCCGAGATGAGCCGCGCTCACTGACAGGCACCGTCACCGGCCGACCGCAATCGGCCAGTAACTAGCTGATAATATTGGCCACAATCGTGGTCCGCTTCTTGAATTCTTGCTGCGCGGCGGGAGGGCCACGATCGATGATTCTCGGCGGACTTGGGCGGATGTTGTCGAGCGACCTGGCGGTAGACCTGGGCACGTCCAACACCCGACTCTACGTCCGGGGTCAGGGCGTGGTCCTGGACGAGCCGTCGGTCGTCGCGGTCGACACGAGCGGCATGGTGCAGGCCGTGGGCAACGAGGCCAAGGCGATGCTCGGCCGGGCCCCGGGCTCGGTCCAGGTTGTCCGGCCGCTCCGCCACGGCGTCATCGCCGACTTCGACCGCACCCAAAAGATGTTCCGCTACTTCATCAACAAGACCCGCCGGCGCTGGAGCCTGGTGCAGCCGCGCCTGGTCATCGTGACGCCCTCCGGCATCACCCAGGTCGAGCGCCGCGCGGTCCGCGACGCCGCCCGGCAGGCGGGCGCGCGCGAGGTTTACCTGATCCAGGCCTCGATGGCCGCCGCCCTCGGCGCCGGGCTGCCGGTGGCCCAGCCGGGCGCGAGCATGATCGTCGACATCGGCGGCGGCACCACCGAGGTCGCGGTGATGTCCCTATGCGGGGTCGTGTACTCCGAGTCGCTGCGCACCGCGGGCGACGAGATGAACCAGGCGATCATCCAGTTCCTGCGGCGCAGCTACGATCTGCTGGTCGGGGAGCGGCGGGCCGAGGACGCGAAGATCAAGCTCGGATCCGCCTATCCGAAGGGCGACGACAACGAGGGGATGGAGGTGCAGGGCCGCGACCTGCTCGACGGCCTGCCCAAGACGGTGGTGGTCACCGCCCTCGAGGTCCGCGAGGCGATGCGGGAGCCGGTGGCCGACATCGTGGCCGCGGTCCGCGCCTGCCTCGAGAAGACGCCGCCCGAGCTGGCCGCCGACATCAGCGACAACGGCATCGTTCTCACCGG
>DASZJM010000297.1:0-6314 GCA_035948165.1 Candidatus Methylomirabilota bacterium | reverse complement strand
TTCTGGCCGACTTCCAGCGCGGCGACCGGGGAGGCCAGGGCCAGACCGGTCAGCAGCAGGGCTACGACCGGCGCCAGGATACCTCGACGCATGGGGGGTCTCCTTTCCAGAGTGAGGGTAGACGCTGACACAACCCTCGGCGGGCTCCCGAAGTTTCCGGCCCGAGCGCATAATGCGCGCATGCCCACCGTACTCGGGCCCGAGGTCGTCGCGGCCGAAGGCATTGCCTGCCAGACCATCTCCTGCCAGACCATCTCCTGCCAAACCATCTCCTGCCAAACCATCTCCTGGAGGATACACCGGGAGCGCGTGCTGCTCGCGGGCTGGGGCCGGGCCATCCTGCTCCAGCTGGCCCATCCGATGGTGGCCAAGGGCGTGGCCGAGCACAGCGCCTTCACCACCGAGCGCTGGGGCTGGGTCCGGCGCCTGCACCGCACGCTCGACGCCATGCTCGCGCTCACCTTCGGCTCGCCCGAGGACGCGGGGGGGGCCGCCGCCCGGATCAACGCGATCCACGACCGCGTCCACGGCCGCCTCGACCACGCCGCGGGCGGCCAGCCGCCCGGCGCCGCGTACAGCGCCCACGACCCGGCCCTGCTCGCGTGGGTGCACGCCACGCTGCTCGACTCATTCCTGGGCGCCTACCGGCTCTTCGTCGGGCCGCTCTCTCCCGCGGAGGCGGATCGCTACTGCCTCGAGGCGAGCGGGATCGAGGAGCGCCTCGGGATCCCAGTTGGCCGGCTGCCGCGCACCGAGCCCGCCCTACGCGCCTATCTCGGCGCGATGCTCACCTCCGGCGCCCTCGAGGTGACCGACACCGCCCGCGCCCTCGCGCGCGAGGTGCTCGCGCCGCCCGTGCCGCGGCCGCTGCGCCCCCTGCTTCGGCTCGCCGCGCTTCCGGCGGTTGGGCTGCTGCCGCCGGTGATCCGCGAGGGCTACCGTCTGCCGTGGGATGCTCGGCGCGCGCGGGCGCTCGCGCTCATGGCCGCCGCCAGCCAGCGGCTCCTGCCGCTGGCGCCTCCGGCGCTGCGTTACTGGGCGCCGGCGCGCCGCGCCATGCGGCGGTCGCGGCGGTCGCACGGGTGACCGACCTCGCGGTCACCCTCGCGGTGGAGTCGCCCCGTCAGGCCGAGATCGGTCGGCTGCTGGAGGCGCTCGACGCTTATCAGAGCGCGCTCTACCCGGCGGAGAGCAATCACTTCCTCGACGTGGAGGCGCTGGCCGCCCCCGAGGTGCGGTTCGTCGTGGCGCGCCGTGGAGGGCGGGCGGTGGGCTGTGGAGCGCTACGGATCGAAGCGGGGTACGGAGAGCTGAAGCGGATGTACGTGGTGCCGGAGGTGCGAGGTCGGCAGCTTGGGCGGCGCATCCTGGACCGCATCGAGGCGGAGGCGCGCCGCGAGGGGCTCCGCTGCCTGCGCCTCGAGACCGGCATCCATCAGCCGGAGGCGCTGGCACTCTACCGGGCGGCGGGCTACGTGGAGCGCGAAGCCTTCGGGGCGTACGCCCCGGATCCGCTCAGCGTCTTCATGGAGAAGATCCTCTGACCGCCCCACAGCATGCCCAGCACCGCGGCGGTGCCGAGGCCGACGGCGCCCACCATCGCGCTGCGCCGGAGCGCATCCCATCCGCGGCCGACCTTGACCCGTACGTGACCAGGGATCGCGTCGAGGTCCGCGCGCACGCGCCACTTCGCGAAGGCGAGCGGGTCCGCCGGATGCCAGTAGCCGCCTTGATGATCGACGACGCAGAGATTCAGGTCGCACGTCCCCGGGTCGACGCAGCGATCGGCCTTCCAGCCGATGCCGCGGCCGCGCATGCCCAGGCTTTGAAGCGTCAGCTGAGTAGCCATAGCGCACCCATTCCCACCAGCACCGCCGTCCTGATCAATCCCGCCAGGCCCATGTCACGCGCCTCCTTGTACTCGTGTGACGCGCCCAGCGCCCTCGCCGTTCCGTTGCGCGTGCGTGACGCTGGACCCGAGAGCGGAGGCGGGTTGACCCCTCGCGCAGAACCGGTGTGTGGCGAGGGGTCCGTGGTTCAACCCGCTCTCCGCTTCGGGCACTCGTTGCGAGAGCAAGAGCTGGGCCACGCGTCAAATAGAGTAAATCTCTGGATACCGGACGCGTTCGCTGCCGTGCGTTAGGAAAGGTCGTTACAGTACTGTGGAAGGAATTTCCCTGAGGTGGTCAGTGGCGTGGCGACGGCCCTCGAAATCGGTGTTAGAGTACGCTGCATGCGCGGGGCTTTGATCACCGTCGAGGGGGTGGAAGGCTCCGGGAAATCGACCCAGTGCGCGCGGTTGGCGCGCCATCTGACGAGCCGTGGCATCGAGGTGGTCCAGACCAGTGAGCCCGACGGCACCCCCCTGGGGCTCGGGATCCGGGCGCTCTTCGAGGCCGAGGGGCCGACCCCGACGCCGCTGACCCAGACCTTCCTGTTCACGGCGGCCCGGCGGGAGCACGTCACCCGGGTGATCGCCCCGGCGCTGACGCGGGGCGCCGTGGTCATCTCGGATCGCTACACCGACGCCACCGTCGCCTACCAGGGCTACGGGCAGGGGGTCGACGTCCAGACCATCGGCGAGCTGAACATGCTGGCCACCGGCGGGGTCCTGCCGGACCTCACCCTCGTGCTCGATCTGGACCCGGTATTGGGCATGCGGCGGATCCGCGACCGGGCGCTCGACGCCTTCGAGAAGATGGATCTCGCGTTCCATCGCCGGGTGCGCGAGGGCTACCTCGAGATCGCCCGCACCGACAAGAGCCGGGTCGTGGTGCTCGACGCGGGCCGCGAGCCCAAGGTCCTGCACGCCGACGTGGTCCGCTCGGTGGAGGAGTACCTAGCGCGGCGGGCCCACGTTCGGCTGGATGGCCATGGCGCTTGAGGGCATTCGCGACCAGGACGAGGCGGTGACCCTGCTGCGCCGCGCCTTGGCCACCGACCGCGTGGCCCACGCCTACGCCTTCGTTGGGCCGGAGGGCTCGGGGCGCAAGGCGACCGCGCTGGCCTTCGCGAGCGCGCTGGTGGCCCCCGACGGCGGCGCCGCCGCCGAGCGGGCCGCCCGCGGCCGCCATCCCGACGTGCACCTGCTGGGCCCGACGCCGCCCGCCGGCAACCCCAAGGGAGCCCAGGCGCTCCGCGTGGAGACGATCCGGGAGCTCGAGCGCCTCGCCGCGCTCAAGCCGATGGAGGCGCGCGTCAAGGTCTTCGTGGTCGACGAGGCCGAGAAGATGACCGCGTCCACGCCGCAGGCGTTCCTCAAGACGCTGGAGGAGCCGCCCGCGCAGACCGTGATCATCCTGGTCCTCAGCCAGCTCCGCGCGCTGCCCCCCACGGTGCTGTCGCGCTGCCAGGTGGTGCGCTTCCGTCCCCGCCCCACCGAGGGCGTGCCGGCGCTGCTGCCCGACGTGCGGGGCGAGGCCCACACCCGCGCGCTGCGCCATCTCACCGAGGTCCGGGCCCAGGGCGTGGAGGCCATCCTCCGGCTCGGCGAGCAGGTGGGACGCGACCGGCAGGCGGCCGAGACCTTCGTCCAGGCGTGCTGGCTCTGGCATCGCGACCTCTTGTGCGGCCTGGGCGGCGGCCCGGCGCGGCTCGCCCTCTTCGGCGAGACCGCCGTCGGCGCGGCGCGCGAGCGCTCGCTCGACTCGGTGCTGGGCGCGCTGCGCGACTGTCGCGAGGCGTGGCAGGCCATCCAGGGCAACGTCTCCCCGCGTCTCACCGTCGAGGTACTGCTGGGGCGCCTCGTCGAGGCGGCCTGAGGCCGCGATCCACATGACTGAGCAGACTGGACCGATCGAGCCGACTGAGACGAGTGGACCGGCCGACCTGACCGGGACGCCCGGGCCGGGTACCCCCGCGGGGGCCGAGCCGTCCCCCGACGAGACACCCCGCTACCTGATCGGGGTGCGCCTGCGGGAGCCGCTGCTGGCCGAGGACTACCAGACCACCGACCCCGACCTGCACGTCGGCGACGTGGTGCTGGTGGAGACCGGCGGGAGCCCGGCGATCGGCGAGGTGCGCCGGCCCAAGCGTCCGGTCCCGTCGTTCAAGCGCGACCGCGTCTATCGCCGGGTGCTGCGCCGGGCCACCCGGGGCGAGGCGTCGGAGTGGCGCGACCGGCGGGTCCTCGAGGTGAGGGGCGTCGAGACGTGCGCGCGCGCGGCGCGGACCCGCGGGCTGGCCATGAAGATCGTGGACGTGGAGATCGAGGCGTCCCGCCGGCGGGTCACCGTGTTCTTCAACTCGGAGGAGCGGGTCGACTTCCGCGACCTGGTGCGCGATCTGGCCCGCGAGTTCCACGCCCGGATCGAGATGCGGCAGATCGGGGCCCGCGACACCACCAAGCTGCTCGACGGCATCGGCCCATGCGGGCGCCAGCTCTGCTGCTCGTCGCACCTGCGCAAGTTCGACCCGATCTCGGTGAAGATGGCGAAGGCGCAGGACATGCCGCTCACCGACAGCCGGCTCCTCGGCAACTGCGGGCGCCTCAAGTGCTGCCTGCTCTACGAGTTCTCCACCTACGAGGCGCTGCGCGGCCGGCTGCCGCGGGTGAACACCCCGTGCTCGGCCTCCTGCGGCGGCGGGGGCTGCATGACCGGCAAGGTGCGCTCGCTGCGGGTGCTGAAGCAGTCGGTGGTGGTCGGGTTTCCGGACGGCACCGAGGCGGAGGTGCCGCTCGACCAGCTCACGTGGGAGGGCCGCGACCACATCAAGCCGGCCTGAGGCCCAGTCATCCGACGCATGAGCACCTTCTACCTCACGACCCCGATCTACTACGTCAATGCCCGACCGCACCTCGGGCACGCCTGCACCACCATCATGGCCGACGCGATGTGCCGCTATCGCCGGCTCCGCGGGGATCGCGTCTACTTCCTCACCGGCACCGACGAGCACGGCGAGCGGATCGCCCAGGTCGCGGCGGCGGCCGGGAAGTCGCCGCAGGCCTACGCGGACGAGATCGCGGCCGCCTTCCGGGAGACCTGGCGGCGGCTCGGCATCACCAACGACGACTTCATCCGCACCACCGAGCCGCGGCACAAGAAGATCGTGCAGGAGGTCCTGCAGCGGCTCTACGACGCAGGGGAGATCTACTTCGGGGAGTACGGCGGCTGGTACTGCTTCGGCTGCGAGCGCTTCTACACCGAGAAGGAGATCGTGGACGGCAAGTGCCCCGATCACCAGACCGCGCTCACCTTCATCAAGGAGAAGAACTACTTCTTCAAGATGTCGAAGTACCAGGCGTGGCTGATCAAGCACCTCGAGGACAACCCGGACTTCATCCAGCCGGACCGGTACCGGAACGAGGTGCTGGGCTTCCTGCGGGAGCCGCTGCAAGACCTGTCGATCAGCCGGCCCACCTCGCGGATCGAGTGGGGCATCCCGCTGCCGTTCGACGACAAGTACGTGACCTACGTCTGGTTCGACGCGCTCCTCAACTACTACTCGGCGGTCGCGAGCGGCGGCGAGAAGACGCGCGGCCTGTGGGAGCACGTCGAGCACCTCATCGGCAAGGACATCCTGAAGCCCCACGGGGTCTACTGGCCGACCATGCTGAAGGCGGCCGGCATCCCGCTCTACCGGCACCTCCACGTGCACGGCTACTGGTCGCTCGGGGGCAGCAAGATGTCGAAGTCGGTCGGCAACGTGGTGGAGGCCTTCCAGCTCACCGACAAGTACGGCCACGACGCCTTCCGCTACTTCCTGCTGCGCGAGATGAACTTCGGGCTCGACGCCAGCTTCAGCGAGGAAGCGTTCGTCGATCGGCTCAACGCCGACCTGGCCAACGACCTGGGGAACCTGGTGAGCCGGGCGAGCACCCTGATCGCCGCCACCGGGCCCGTCGCGCACTTGACCGCGCCGGCGGAGGCGGCGGACCGGGAGATCGTGACCGCCGCCGCGGAGGCGCGGGCGACGCTCGAGCGGGCGATGGAGGAGTTCGCGTTCCAGAAAGCGCTCGGCGGCATCTGGGCCTTCATCGGGGCGGTGAACCGCTACGTCGATTCGAGCGCGCCGTGGGCCCTGGCGAAGGACGCGGCGAAGCGGCCACGGCTCGAGCGCGTGCTGTGCACTCTTGCCGACTCGCTCGGCTTCCTCGGGGCGGTGCTGGAGCCGTTCCTTCCGGACGCGGCCGGCAAGATCCGCGAGGCGTTCGGCGCGACGGGCCCGCTGAGGCTCGACGCCGCGGTGGTGGGCCGCCTCGCCTCGGTGCCGGCGGTGCGCAAGATCTCCGGGCTCTTCCCGCGCGTCGACACCAAGGCCCCTCACCCCGGCCCTCTCCCCACGGGGGAGAGGGAGTCGGCCACCCTCTCCCC
>DASZJM010000296.1:0-1584 GCA_035948165.1 Candidatus Methylomirabilota bacterium | reverse complement strand
AGCGTGATGGCGAGTGGGTCGTCGGTCGCCGGACTCCCGGGCGGGAGCCCCTCGAGGGCCCGGAGCCGCTCTCGCAGCGGAGGATGCGTGTCGAACACGTCGCCGGGCGCTTCGTGCGCGCGGGCCGCGGTCAGCGCCTTCTGCCCCGTCTGTCCGACCACGAATCGCTGGAAGCCCGTGCCGAGCGGCGGGACGAAGCCGGCGCGGAGCACCGGCACCACCTCGCTCGTCCAGTAGTAGCCAAACGCCAGGGCCGCCGCGTGGATCTTCGTGAGGCCGTCCCCCAGGGGGCGAGCGCCGACGACGCGCGCCGCGAGCCGGTCGGCGGCCAGCTCCTGTCGCCGTGACACCGCGTGGGAGACGCGGAGGAAGAGGCGGCCGTACCAGAGGAAGGGCGCCTGCAACATCGAGCCGTGCTCGCCGAGGTTCTCGAGGGTGCGGCCGATCGCGGCGCGGGTCTGGTAGACGAACCGGCCGACCCGGGTGTCCCCGCCGTGGTAGTGGCCGAACTCGTGGGCCAGTACCGCGCGAAGCTCCGAGACGGTGAGCGTCTGCAGGAGCGGCAGGCCGAGGCCCATGACGGCGCGCGCGCCCACCCCCATGAAGCCGCCGCGATGGGCGACCCACGCGTTGATGTCGCCGACCAGATAGACCTCGTCCGGCGGGGGCTGCTTGGTGGCCGAGGCAACACCCCGGATCATCGCGAAGAGCTTCGGATGCGTGGCGGGCAGGAGCGGCGGGCCGGGCGCCCAGAAGCGATCGCGCCGCGGCAGGATCGACCACAGGATGATGGCCGCGCCGACGAGACAGATGAGGGCGAGCTTGGGATGAATGCGGTGCGCGTAGGTGACTTCGGCGTAGGGCAGCCAGATCAGGACGATCACGATGCCGAGGGCCAGCCCGTAGAAGCCGACCATGAGGCCGAGCGCCAGGAGGGCGCGCAGGCCGAGCGAAGGGGACCGTGGGGTCATGGAGATCTCCTCCTCGCGAGTGGGCAATCACGGCACGACGCAGCAAGCGCCGCGCCACGCGTAAAGGACTGAATCGAAAGACCGGCGCCCCGGCGAGGCGACGGGCGCTCGGCCCCGGCGCGTCAGTCGACTGACGGAACCGCAGAAAGCCTTACCGTGCAGGAACTCCCCGATCGTCACGGCGAAACGGTCCGACGTCCCCATAGACGTTCATGTTTGCGAGCGGTTCGACTCTCTGGCACGCCCGGTGCTGCATGGGCCATCAAGTGGGACGAACATTCGCTCGAGAGGAGGAGCCAATGACGCCGAGGAAAAGACTACTCACGTCCATCGCGACCGCCGCCGCCCTGATCGCTCCGGTCGCGGTCGTCTCCGCCAATCACGTGCGCGTCGAGGCGCCCGCGGTCCCCGCGCCGCCGGCCACGGTCGTGGTGCCGGTCCCCGCGCCGGCCCCGACCCAGACGATGCAGGTGGACGAGATCAAGGCCGGCGTGGTCCGCGCCAACACGATCTACGCCAACAAGATCGAGGCCGACGAGGTGCGCGGCTCCGTGCATCAGAGCCGCGGCGTGAAGGTCCGCGACAGCCAGGGCAAGATCAAGGCGCCGGAGGT
>DASZJM010000295.1:0-9029 GCA_035948165.1 Candidatus Methylomirabilota bacterium | reverse complement strand
GCCCGCGAGCGCGCGCAGGAGCCACTGCCGCCAGGCGCGCGCCTCGTCGAGGTAGCCGCCCAGCACGAGGGCGTAGAGCGCGAACGTCGCGTCCCGCACCCAGCAGATGCGGTAGTCCCAGTTGCGCACGCCGCCGAGCTTCTCGGGCAGGGAGGTGGTGGGCGCGGCCACGATGCCGCCGGTGGGCTCGTAAATGAGCGCCTTGATCGTGATGAGCGAGCGGATCACCGCGTCCCGGTCGGGTCCCTGGAAGCGGCAGGCGTCCACCCACCGGCGCCACCGGCCCTCGGTCTCGCGCACCGCCTCTTCGGGATCGATCGGCGCCGGCGCGGGCAGATGCGAGGGATGCCAGGCGAGCGTGAGCGACCGGCGCTCGCCGGCGGCGACCGGGAAATCCGCCACCGTGGTCAGCCCCTCGCCCCGGAGCGGCAGGTCGGTGGTGAGCGCGAGCCCCTCGGGACCGGCCACCGCGTGGATGCCATCCGCGGTGCGGCGCACCCACGGCACCACCGAGCCGTAATCCATCCGCATGATCAGCTCGAGGCGCATCGGCACCGTGCCGCGGCGGCCGAGCACCTGGCGGACCAGCACCGGGGGGCCCTCGCGCTGGGGCATGCAGTCGACCAGCGTCACCGCGCCGCCCTCGCTCTCGAACTCGGTCTCGAGCACCAGCGTGCCGTCGCGGTACTGGCGGCGCACCGATCGCGCGCCGTCGCGCGGCGCCAGGCTGAAGCGGCCGTGCTCGGGGCCGCCCAGGAGCGCGGCGAAGCACGCGGGGGAGTCGAAGCGCGGCAGGCAGAGCCAGTCGACGGAGCCACGGCGGGAGACCAGCGCGGCGGTCTCGCCGTCCCCGATCAGCGCGTAGTCCTCGATGGGGTCGGACATGGGTGTGAACGGGGGCGTTCCCTTGACCTCCCCCGGGTGACATGTTAGCGTAAGTCGTGATTTTACCTGGTCGCCTCCCGCTTAGCCGGTGGGAGGCGATACGTGTGTGTGCGGTCCGCCGTCGGGCCCTCCGGGGATCGGCGACGGCGTCCGGTCAGAGGGTATCAGTCGAGGAGGCCCACCATGGCGGTTGACCAGATCAAGCGGCTGTACGAATCCATGCCCGGCAAGCTCGACGAGGCCCGCCGGCGCTTCGGCCGCGGGCTCACCCTGGCCGAGAAGATCCTGGTCGCCCACGCCGACGACTTCGCCAAGCAGGAGTGGAGCCGCGGCAAAGCCCAGCTCCGGCTCCGGGTGGACCGGGTGGCCCTGCAGGACGCCACCGGCCAGATGGCCCTGCTCCAGTTCATGCAGGCGGGCAAGAAGCAGGTGGCGGTGCCGAGCACCGTGCACTGCGACCACCTGATCCGGGCGGAGAGCGGGGCGGCGGCCGACATGGAGCGGGCCATCGCGGAGAATCGCGAGGTCTACGATTTCCTCAACTCGACCTCCCGGAAGTACGGCATCGGCTTCTGGAAGCCGGGGGCCGGCATCATCCACCAGGTGGTGCTCGAGAACTACGCCTTCCCGGGTGGGCTCATGATCGGAGCCGACTCCCACACCCCCAACGCGGGCGGCCTCGGCATGGCCGCGATCGGGGTGGGCGGGGCGGACTGCGGCGAGGCCATGGCCGGGCTCGCCTGGGAGGTGCTCGATCCCAAGCTGATCGGCGTGCACCTCACCGGCAAGCTCGCGGGCTGGAGCTCACCCAAGGACGTGATCACCTACCTCTGCGGGCTGCTCACCGTGAAGGGCGGCACCAACAAGATCATCGAGTACTTCGGGCCGGGCGCGGAGTCGATCAGCGCCACCGGTAAGGGCACCATCTGCAACATGGGCGCGGAGCTGGGAGCGACGACCTCCCTCTTCCACTTCGACGACCGGATGGCCGCGTACCTGCGGGCCACCGACCGCGCCGACATCGCGCGCCTGGCCGAGCAGCACCGCCAGCACCTGGTGGCCGACCCGGAGGTGCTGCGCGACCCGCGGAAGTTCTACGACGAGGTGGTCGAGCTGAACCTCTCCGAGCTCGAGCCCCACATCGTGGGCCCCCACTCGCCGGACCGGGCGCGGCCGATCTCCAAGCTGGCCGCCGAGGTGAAGAAGGAAGGCTGGCCGGTCCAGATCCGGCAGGCCCTCATCGGCTCCTGCACCAACTCCTCCTACGAGGACATGCGGCGCGCCGCCCACATCGCGATGCAGGCGCTCAAGGCGGGCATCAAGGCCAAGACCCCGTTCCTGGTGACCCCGGGCTCGGAGCGCATCTATCAGACCATCAAGCGCGACGGCATGGTGGAGACCTTCCAGAAGATCGGGGGCACCGTGCTCGCCAACGCGTGTGGGCCGTGCATCGGGCAGTGGAAGCGCAGCGACGTGGGCAAGGAGGAGACCAACACCATCGTCTCCTCGTTCAACCGCAACTTCCCCGGCCGCAACGACGGCAGCGCGTCGACCCTGTCGTTCCTCACCAGCCCCGAGATCGTCACCGCGATGGCCTTCGGGGGCACGCTCGAGTTCGACCCGGTGCACGGGACCATCCCGGGGCCGGACGGCAAGCCGTTCCGCTTCACCGCGCCGGAGGGCGAGGAGCTGCCCGCCCAGGGCTTCGCGGGCGGCGACGCGGGCTTCGAGGCGCCCGCCTCCGACGGCGACCGGGTGCAGGTGATCGTGGCCCCCAACAGCGAGCGGCTGCAGCTGCTGCAGCCGTTCCCGAGGTGGGATGGACGAGACTTCGGGGAGCTGCCCATCCTGGTGAAGACGAAGGGCAAGACCACCACCGACCACATCTCGCCCGCGGGCGCCTGGCTGCGCTTCCGCGGGCACCTCGACCGGATCAGCGACAACATGTTCCTGGGTGCGGTCAACGCGTTCACCGGCGAGGCGGGCAAGGGGGTCAACCCGGTCACCGGCGACGTGAAGACCTTCACCCAGAACGCGCGCGACCTGAAGGCCAAGGGCGTGAGCTGGGTGGTGGTCGGCGACGAGAACTACGGCGAGGGATCGAGCCGTGAGCACGCCGCGATGTCGCCGCGCTACCTCGGCTGCAAGGTGGTCATGGTGCGGAGCTTCGCGCGCATCCACGAGACCAACTTGAAGAAGCAGGGGATCCTGCCGCTCACGTTCGCCAAGGCGAGCGACTACGACCTCTTCGAGCAGGCGGACCGCGTGAGCGTCCGCGGGCTCGGCGCCCTCGCCCCCGGCAAACCGGTGGAGGTGGTGATCCACAAGCCGGGAGGCAAGACGGTCGCCATCCAGTGCCTCCACACGATGACCGACGAGCAGATCGGGTGGTTCAAGGCGGGCTCCGCCCTGAACGCCCTCACCTAACTTTTCAGCGAGGAGAAGTCTCATGGCGGCTGCGCGCGTGAAGGTTCCGGCGGGCGAGAAGATCACGATCTCCCACGGCAAGCTGCAGGTCCCCGACCACCCGATCGTGGCCTTCATCGAGGGCGACGGCACCGGCCCCGACATCTGGGCCGCGTCGGTCCGCGTCCTGGACGCGGCGGTGGCCCAGTCCTACAAGGGCAAGCGCAAGATCGCGTGGGCCGAGGTCTACGCGGGGGAGAAGGCCCAGACGGTGTACGGGGCGGATTGCCCGCCGAATCTCTTGCCGCCCGAGACCCTCGACGTGATCCGGCAGTACCTGGTCGCGATCAAGGGCCCGCTCACCACCCCGGTGGGGGAGGGCTTCCGCTCGCTCAACGTGACCCTGCGGCAGGAGCTCGACCTCTACGTCTGCCTCCGTCCGGTGCGCTGGTTCAAGGGCGTGCCCTCGCCGGTGAAGCACCCCGAGAAGATCGACATGGTGATCTTCCGCGAGAACACCGAGGACATCTACGCGGGTATCGAGTGGGTCGACGGCTCCCCGGAGGTCAAGAAGGTGGTTCAGTTCCTCCAGAAGGAGATGGGGGTCACCAAGATCCGCTTCCCCAACAGCTCCTCGATCGGCATCAAGCCGGTCTCCCGGGAGGGCTCGGAGCGCCTCATCCGGGCCGCCATGCGCTACGCGGTGGAGAACGGGCGGCGCAACGTGACCCTCGTGCACAAGGGCAACATCCAGAAGTTCACCGAGGGCATGTTCATGAAGTGGGGCTACGCGCTCGCCAAGCGCGAGTTCTCCGATCGCCTGGTGGGCTGGGACGACTGCGGCGGCAAGCCGCCCGCGGGCAAGATCCTGGTCAAGGACGCGATCACCGACGCGTTCCTGCAGCAGATCCTGACCCGGCCGGACGAGTTCGACGTGATCCCGTGCTGCAACCTCACCGGCGACCTGATCTCCGACGCGCTCGCCGCGCAGGTGGGCGGCATCGGCATCGCCCCGGGGGCCAACATCAACTACGACACCGGCCACGCGCTGTTCGAGGCCACCCACGGCACCGCGCCCAAGTACGCGGGCCAGGACAAGGTCAACCCGGGCTCGGTCATCCTCTCCGGCGAGATGATGCTGCGCTACATGGGGTGGAACGAGGCGGCGGATCGGGTGGTGGCCGGCATCGAGAAGACCATCGGGCAGAAGGTGGTGACCTACGACTTCGCCCGCCTGATGGACGGGGCCAAGGAAGTGAAGTGCTCGGAGTTCGGCACCGCGATCGTCAAGAACATGGAGTCGATGTGATGGCAGCGCTGGAAGTCGGCAAGGCGGAGATCCTGACCGACTACCGGCCGCGGCCGAAGATCTCGGTGATCGGGGCCGGCAACGTCGGGGCCTCGGTCGCCCAGTACGCGGTCGAGAAGGAGCTGGGCGACGTGGTCCTGGTCGACGTGGTCGAGGGGATTCCCCAGGGCAAGGCCCTCGACCTGGCCCAGGCGGGCCCGGTGCACGGCTACGACTCGAGCCTCATCGGCAGCAACGGCTACGACGACACCGCGAACTCGGACATCGTGGTCATCACCGCCGGTCTCGCCCGCAAGCCGGGCATGACCCGCGACGACCTCCTGTTCAAGAACGCGGAGATCGTGGGCTCGGTGGTGGAGCAGGTGGTGCAGCGCTCGCGGAACGCGATCCTGATCCTGGTCACCAACCCGCTCGACGCGATGGTGCAGCTCGCGTGGAAGAAGTCGGGCTTTCCCGCCGAGCGGGTCATCGGCATGGCCGGGGTGCTCGACTCCGCCCGCTTCCGCACCTTCATCGCCCGGGAGCTCGAGGTATCGGTGGAGAACGTGACCGCGTTCGTGCTGGGCGGCCACGGCGACACCATGGTGCCGCTGCCGCGCTACTCCACGGTGGCCGGCATCCCGATCACCGACCTGCTGTCTCCCGAGAAGATTCAGGCCCTGGTCACCCGCACCGCCAACGGGGGCGCGGAGATCGTGGCCTTCCTCAAGTCGGGCAGCGCCTACTACGCCCCCGCCGCCTCCGCGGTGGAGATGGTGGAGGCGATCCTGAAGGACAAGAAGAAGATCCTGCCCTGCGCAGCCTATCTCAACGGCCAGTACGGGACGAAGGGCCTCTACGTCGGCGTGCCGGTCAAGCTCGGGCGGCGGGGCGTGGAGCAGATCATCGAGATCAAGCTCCAGAAGGACGAGCAGGCCGCCTTCGACAAGTCGGCGGCCGCGGTCCGCGAGCTGGTCGATAAACTAAAGCTCTGAGAGGTTCTGCCATGGCCAAAGCCATTCCGGACGGATACCACACCGTCACCGCGTCCCTGACCGTCAAGGACGGCGCGGCGGCGATCGAGTTCTACCAGAAGGCCTTCGGCGCGCGCGAGACCATGCGGGTGAACAGCCCGGACGGCAAGATCATGCACGCCGAGATCCAGGTGGGCGACTCCCGCATCATGCTGGCCGACGAGTACCCGGGCATGGGCTGCGTCTCGCCCACCTCGGTCGGTCACGCCACGAGCTCGCTCTACCTCTACGTGCCCGACGTGGACGCCGCGTTCAAGCGCGCGGTGGCCGCGGGGGCCAAGGTGGTGATGCCGGTGACCGACATGTTCTGGGGCGACCGCTTCGGGGCGGTCGACGATCCCTCCGGCCACCGCTGGGGGCTCGCCACCCACATGGAGGACCCGTCGCCCGAGGAGATGGGGCGCCGGCAGAAGGAGTTCTTCGCCTCGATGGCCAAGAAGTAGCCTCCGATGCGCGAGATCCACGTCTCCTCCATCGTCGACGCGGTCAAGAAGCTCTGCATGGAGGCGAACTACTCGCTGGAGCCCGACATGCTGAGGGCCTTCGCGGGCGCGCTCCAGACCGAGCGCTCCCCCGCCGGCCGGCAGGTGCTCCAGATCCTGCAGCAGAACGCGGAGCTCGCGCGCACGAAGAAGATCCCCTACTGCCAGGACACCGGCTTCGTGGTCTGCTTCCTCGAGCTGGGGCAGGACGTCCACGTCACCGGCGGCGGCCTCTACGACGCGGTCAACGAGGGCGTGCGCCAGGGCTACCGGGAGGGATACCTCCGCGCCTCCATCGTGCGCTCGCCGTTCGACCGGGTGAACACCGGCGACAACACGCCCGCGGTGATCCACCTGGACGTGGTGGAGGGGGCCGCGATCCGGATCCAGATCATGGCCAAGGGCGGCGGCTGCGAGAACCGCTCGAAGTACAAGATGCTGACCCCCGCCGAGGGCGTGGACGGGGTGAAGGAGTGGATCCTCGAGTGCATCCGCACCGCCGGTCCCGACGCCTGCCCCCCGCTGATCGCGGGCGTCGGGGTGGGCGGCACCTTCGAGCAGGCCGCGCGGCTCAGCAAGAAGGCGCTCTTCCGTGAGCTGGGCACGCCGAATCCGGACCCGACGGTAGCCGCGGTTGAGCGCGAGGTGCTCGAGCGCGCCAACCGGCTCGGCATCGGGCCGCAGGGCTATGGCGGCGACACCACCGCCTTCGGCGTCCACATCCTGACCTACCCGTGCCACATCACGAGCCTGCCGGTGGCGGTCACCATCGAGTGCCACGCGCATCGCCACAAAGAGGCGGTGCTATGAGCATCACGACCGCGGCCGACGGGATCAAGGAGGTCCGGCCGCCGCTCTCCGACGCCGACGCGGAGTCGCTCAAGGCGGGCGACCGGGTGCGCATCACCGGCGTAATGTACACCGCCCGCGACGCGGCCCACGCCCGGCTGCTGCCCCTGATGGACGCGGGCCAGCCGCTGCCCATCGACGTGCGCGGCCAGATCATCTACTACACCGGGCCCTCGCCGGCGCGGCCCGGCGAGGTGGTCGGCTCGGTGGGACCGACCACCGGCGGGCGGATGGACAAGTTCACCCCGAAGCTCCTGGCGCTCGGGCTCAAGGGCACGCTCGGCAAGGGCGCGCGCTCCCAGCCGGTCAAGGACGCGCTCCGGCAGCACAAGGCGGTCTACTTCGGCGCCATCGGCGGCGCCGGCGCGGTGCTCGCGGGATTCGTGAAGAAGCTCGAGGTGGTGGCCTACGAGGATCTCGGCACCGAGGCCATCCGGCGTCTCGAGGTGGCCGATTTCCCGGCCATCGTGGTCAACGACTGCCACGGCGGCGATCTCTATCAGGACGGCATGAAGGCCTACGCGAGGGAGGAGTCATGAACGGCGCAACGGCGCAGGGGCAGGGCCGCATCGCAGCGCGCCCGCCCATCCGGGCGGCGCACCTGAGGACGGATTCGTGGTGGGCGCTGCCGCTCACGGTGGTGGTGGTGCTGCTGTCCTTCATCGTCTACTCGACGTGGGCCGCGTTCCAGAACGCGCATTACTTCGCGGACCCCTACCTCTCGCCCTTCTATTCTCCCTGTCTGACCAAGGCGTGCCTGCACCACAGCTTCGGCGGGTGGACGCTCCCGGACTTCACGTTCCCGATCATCGGGGTGCTGTCGCCCGCGTTCCTCATCCTGGGCGGCCCGGGGCTGTTCCGCCTGACCTGCTACTACTATCGCAAGGCCTATTACCGCTCCTTCTGGCTGGCTCCGGCGGCCTGCGCGGTGCGGGACGCCAAGTCGGGATATACCGGCGAGACCCGCTTCCCGCTGATCTTACAGAACTTCCACCGCTATACCTGGTACGTGGCGGTGCTGTTCATCGCGATGCTGACCTGGGACGCGATCCTCGCCTTCCGGTTCAAGGACGGCTTCGGGATCGGGGTGGGCACCATCGTGATGTGGATCAACGTGCTGTTCCTGGCCGGCTACACCTTCTCCTGCCACTCGTGCCGGCACGTCTGCGGGGGAGCGGTCGACGTGTTCTCGAAGGCCCCGGTGCGCTACTCGCTGTGGCGCGGGATCACCCGCCTCAACGAGAAGCACCCCATCTTCGCGTGGCTCTCCCTGTTCAGCGTGGGGCTGACCGATCTCTACATCCGGCTCGTCTCGATGGGGATCATCCGCGACTGGAGGATCATCTGATGGCGACCGCGGACTACGAGACACACGAGCACGACGTCCTGGTGATCGGCGCGGGCGGCGCCGGCCTGCGCGCGGCCATCGAGGCGGCCGCCCAGGGCATGTCGGTGGGGCTGGTCTGCAAGTCGCTCCTCGGCAAGGCCCACACCGTCATGGCCGAGGGCGGCATCGCGGCCGCGATGGGCAACGTGTGGCCGGAGGACAACTGGCAGGTCCACTTCCGCGACACCATGCGCGGCGGCAAGATGCTCAACAACTGGCGCATGGCCCAGCTCCACGCCCAGGAGAGCCCGGAGCGGGTGCTGGAGCTGGAGCGCTACGGCGCCCTCTTCGACCGCACCAAGGAGGGCCTGATCTCCCAGCGTGACTTCGGCGGCCACCGCTACGCTCGCCTGGCCCACGTGGGCGACCGCACCGGCCTCGAGATGATCCGCACGCTCCAGTACCACGCGATCCACCAGCCGATCGACGTGTACATGGAATGCAAGGTGGAGCGGCTGCTGAAGGACGGCGACCGGGTGAGCGGGGCCTTCGGCTACTGGCGCAACACCGGCAAGTTCGTCCTCTTCAAGGCCAAGGCGGTGGTGCTCGCCACCGGCGGCATCGGCAAGGCGTGGAAGTTCACGTCGAACTCCTGGGAGTACACCGGCGACGGCCAGTCGCTCGCCTACTGGGCGGGGGCGGACCTGATCGACATGGAGTTCGTCCAGTTCCACCCCACCGGCATGGTGTGGCCGCCG
>DASZJM010000294.1:0-4713 GCA_035948165.1 Candidatus Methylomirabilota bacterium | reverse complement strand
GCCGGCTACGAGGTTGAGGCGTTCGCCTCGGTGAGCGAGTTCCTCGCCCGTGCTCCCTTCGAGGGTCCCGGCTGCCTGCTCCTTGACGTGCGCATGCCCGGCCGGACCGGGCTCGATCTACAGGAGACGCTCCGCGCCGCGGAGCGGCGGTTGTCGATCGTCTTCATCACCGGCCACGGCGACGTCGGGTCGAGCGTCACCGCGATGAAGGGTGGGGCGGTCGACTTTTTGACGAAGCCCCTGGACGAGGAAGCGCTCCTGACCGCCATCCGGCTGGCGGTGGGTCGGACGATCGACGAGCAGGCCGAGCAGGGCCGAGTGACCGCGGTCCGGAACTGCATCGCGACGCTCACCCCACGGGAAGCCGAGGTCTTCGCCCTCGTGGTGACCGGCATGCTGAACAAGCAGATCGGGGCCCAGCTGGGCATCGTCGAGAAGACGGTCAAGGTGCACCGCGCCCGCGTCATGGAGAAGATGCAGGCGGGCTCGCTCGCCCAGCTCGTCCAGCTCGCCGGCACGGGAGGAATAATTGCCGCGCGAGCCTGAGGCGATCTCCATCGTGGACGACGATCTGTCGGTGCGCCGGGCGCTCCGACGGCTCGTCGGGTCGGCCGGGTACCTCGTCGAGACGTTCGCTTCGGCCCAGGAGTTCCTCGACGCGGCGCGCTGGGCCGCCATGGGTTGCCTGGTCCTGGACGTCCACATGGATGGCATGAGCGGCTTCGAGCTTCAGGAGCGGCTAATCTCGGACCGTTGCGTGGTCCCGATCATTTTCATCACCGCCCACGACGATACCCGGACGCGCGAGCGTATCAGGACCTCGGGGGCCGCGGGCTACCTCGGCAAGCCGTTCGACCCCCAGGCCTTGCTCGACGCCATCCGGCGGGTGGCCCGCTCCCCGTGACCTCCCCCGGACCACATCAAGGCGACGCGGGAGGCGAGCGACGCTCGGAAGACGACCGCTCGGCCGCCCGGCCTGTCCGGACCGGCGTCGTGATCCGGTCACCGAAGTAGGCGATGTGCCGGTCGATCCGGCGAGGGTGGTCGCCGTTCGGCTCGGCTCGCTCGCCGCTCCTCCCGTTTCCGCGCGCTTTCTGATCTGAGTCGGTCATGAAACCCGAACCTAGAGGGCGCCGGCCGGCCTGCCTATTGGACCTTCGTCCAATGTTGGCGAGCCGGGAAACTGGGTTCGACCAAGGTCCAATAGTCGAGGCAGAAGGCGATCGCTAGAGTGATGAGCCATGAACACTTTTTGCCGGGCGGTACTCGCGATCTCGATGGTGGCAACGCTCGCGATCGGCATGCCTCTGGCTGATGCACAGCCGAAGGTTGCCGCCGACCAGTCTGGACCTCTCGAGGTCGTGCGGGCGTCCGTCGCCCGCGTGCTCTCGATCGTCCAGGCTCCGCGCGCGGTGTCGAGTGGCGACCAGCGGCGGACGGAGATCCGGCGGGTCGCCCAGGGCCTGTTCGACTTCAACGAGATGGCTCGCCTGACCCTGGCCCGGCACTGGAAGGATCGCTCGGTCCAGGAGCAGGAGGAGTTCGTCCGGCTCTTCACGGACCTGCTGGAGCGCTCCTATCTGACGACCATCGAGAACTACGCCGGGGAGAGGGTGACGTTCCTGACGGAGTCGGTCTCCGGTCCTTACGCCCAGGTGCGATCTCGCATCACCACCGATCGACGGATGGAGATCTCGATCGACTACCGGCTGATCGAGAGCGGGGCGCGCTGGGCGGTCTACGACGTGGTGCTCGACGGCGTGAGTCTCGTCTCGAACTACCGCAGCCAGTTCAACTCGATCATCCGGACGTCTTCCTTCGCCGACCTCCTGACGAAGCTTCGGAGCAGACAGATCGAGGCGCATGCAATTCCACGGACGGGTCACGGGTCCCGAGACGGGACCAATTGAGAGAGAGGGTGTCATGGGGAAGCGACTGATTGCACCGATCGTCGGGGTGTCGATGCTCCTGTTCACGGCCACCGGCTGCGGGACGCTGACCGGGGCCGCGGTGGGTGCGGGCGGAGGCGCCGCGATCGGCGCGGGCACCGGATACGGGGCGGGGAAGGGTGCGCTCATCGGCACCGGCGTCGGGGCGGTCGCGGGGGCGGTCTATGACATCTACAAGAAATAGGAGAGACGCGATGCGGGCAATGCTGAGTGTGGTGGCGGGAGTCGCGCTCTTGACGATGTCGTGGACGGGCGCCGCGCTCGGGCAGGCGAAGCCGGTGTGTGACGCGCAGGGCAAGGCCAAGACCGCCGAAAAGGTCAGCGGGCAGGTCGTCCGGGTAGAGCCGGCCGTGAACAAGATCGGCGTCCGTGAGGCCGACGGCACGGTCCACGAGTTCCAGGCCAACCGGGAGACGCTCCAGGACTTCAAGGTGGGCGATCAGATCGAGGCGAGGCTCCGGGAAGCGCCGAAGTGTCCCTGAGCACGGGCGCGCTGCGACGGTCGATGCTGACCGTCGCGCTCGTACTCGGGCTCGGAGGCCAGGCCTGGGCCGGCCCGGCGACCGACCAGCTCCGGGCCTACACCGACCGGGTCATGGTGGTGCTGGAGAACCGGACCATGACGCCCCCCGAGCGGCTGGAGGCGGTGCGGGGAGTCGCCAGCGAGGCCTTCGACGTGTCGGAGACCGCGCAGCGGGCCCTCGGGATCCACTGGCAACAGCGCACGCCGGCCGAGCGGGAAGAGTTCGTCCAAGTCTTCCGGGGCCTCCTCGAGCAGACCTATCTCTCGCGGATCGGCGAGTTCGGCGGGGAGCGGATCAAGTACGTGAGCGAGCGGATCGACGGGGATCGGGCCATCGTCCGGGCGGTCATCGTCACCAAGAACGGGACCGAGGTGCCGGTCGAGTCCCGGCTGCTGCAAAAGGGCGATCGCTGGCTCATCTACGACGTGCTGATCGAGAACGTCAGCCTCATCGCGAGCTACCGCTCCCAGTTCGACCGGGTGATCCGGACCGCGTCGTATCCCGAGCTGATCCGGCGACTCAAGAGCCACGGGACCCTGTGACCGAAGGTCGTGGAAGGCCGGCTCGATTGAGTTCCCATCGAGCATGCCGATGAATACGAGGAACCTCGCCTGGCTCGTGGTGCTGCCGGGGCTGGCTGTACTCCCGGTTTTCGCCGGGCCGCGGGTGCGGGACGTCGCACCGGCGGCGGCGCTATCGCCCGCGGTTGCCTCGACGGCCGCAGAGGCGGCCTGGTTGGTCGGAGACTCCATCCATTTCGGAGCCGGGGGGACGCAGATCCGGCCGAGCGATGCGAAGGTGCTCGACGCGCACGCGGCCTCGCTCCGTGGGAACCGGATGCAGCGCCTCCTGATCGAAGGCTACGCCGACGGCGTCGGGGACAGCGCGTTCAGCCGGCAGATCGGCGAGCAGCGAGCGAAGTCCGCCAAGGCCTACCTGGTGTCCAAGGGAGCGCCCGCGGATCAGATCGCGGTCTCGTCGGGCGCCGGGGGAGTGCCGGCCTGCGGGGAGAAGACGGCGACGTGTCGGGCCTTGAACCGTCGGGCCACGTTGTCAACGGGGGTGCAGCCATGAATGCGAGGCGGCAGCCGCTCGAGAGCGTACGGGTGCTGCTGGTGGAGGACAACGCGATGGTCCGGGAGGTCATCGAGCGGCTGCCCGCCGGATTCGGGAGCCACGTGACCGCGGTCGCGGGGGCAGCCGAGGCGCTCGAAGCCATGCGCTGGGCGCGCCCGGATGTCCTGATCTCCGACATCACCATGCCGGAAGAGGACGGCTACTCGCTGATCCGGAGGATCCGGATGTTGCCTTCGGATCGGGGTGGTGCGATCCCGGCGGTGTGCCTGACCGGTAGCAACACGCCCGGGGACGAGGCGCGAATACTGCGGGCCGGATTCCAGGGCTTTCTCGCGAAGCCGGTCGATGCGCGGCGACTGGTGGCCATGGTGGCCGACATGGCCGGCAGGGCGGCAAGACGCTCGTGCGGAGCCACGCCTGGCTCCTGGGCCGGGATCCCCGTCGGGGCCCTCGCGCGGGGGGCCGGGGAAGACGTCCGCCAACAGAGAGAGGAAGCGAGATGAGCCTGATCGGAGTGGTCCTGACCCTGGTGGTCGTGGGAGTGCTGCTCTGGCTCCTGAACAACTACATCCCGATGGATGGCAAGATCAAGCGGATCCTCAACGGGGTGGTCGTCATCGTCGTCGTCATCTGGCTGCTTCAGGCGTTCGGGCTGATCGGCTCTCTGCAGAACATCCGCATCCGCTGACCGGCCGATCGGGCCGGAGCGATTCGTCGCCCCGGCCCAGACTCCAAGGTTGACCATCATGACTCTTTCCGGAGACGGGTGACTCAGCCGCCGATCGTCTTCCGGATGCTGCCGAAATGCGCGTCGACGTGCCCGAGGAGGAACTGCTTGGCGAACGCCTCTCCCTCGGCTCCCATGAATGTCCTCTCCCTTCTTATTTGACATGCGGGCGGCCCCGCCGGGCTCTGCCTCCACCAGTACGACGAACGAGGCAGGCCGGAATCGACATTGGCCGATGCCGCCCGTCTCCGGCGCGTGAGCGACACCGGCATTGCGGCGCGGACTGAAGCCAATAGAGAGGCGGACATCTGGGCTACTGCGTCGGCGGTGGCGGAAGCGCGTGTTACATCGCCTCCGCGGAGCTCGCGAAATGCCTCTTCGATCGAGCGCTACATGAACAGGCCGCCGTTGATGCTGAGCTCGGCTCCCGTGATGT